>DASQAZ010000001.1:0-29747 GCA_035635475.1 Bacteroidota bacterium
AGATGGTCGTGAACGGGACTTGCAGCGGTTTGAATATCAGATTTTCAGAGACTGCCGCGGGCGGTTTCAGGAGCTGCCAGATGACAACGCCGATGACGGCGACAAGCGCGATGCCGGCAATCTTCAACCACCCGGGAACCCGTCGCGCGGGCTTTACTTCGGAACCCGCGAAAGCCGGAGTCGGTTGAGCCGCAACTCCGGGCCGCGGCGTCCTGCGCTCAATGCGCTTTCCTTCCGAATCACGCTTGAAATGTTTGAGATCGACGGAGACGTCCTTTACGGAGTGATATCGCTCTTCACGATCTTTCTCAAGACACTTCATGACGATCCGCTCGAGCTCGGGCTCGACATCCTGCCTGATCGAGGAGACCGGGGGCGGCTCAACATTGACAATCTCGTACATGACCGCCGCCTCGTGGCCGCCCTTGAACGGAAGCTGTCTGGTCAGAAGCTCGTAGAGGACCACGCCAAGTGAAAATATATCCGTCCGGCTGTCTGTTTCAATCCCCTGAACCTGTTCAGGCGACATGTACCCGATCGTTCCGATGGTACTTCCCGTTTTCGTGAGTTTCGATACGCCGCGGAGCTTCGCCAATCCAAAATCCATTACCTGAACTCTCCCATCTTTCCGCAGCATGATATTCTCTGCCTTGATATCCCGGTGGACAATCCCCTTTTCATGTGCGGCGGCCAACCCCTCGGCGATCTGGATGCCGATATCCGTAACCTGCCTGATGGTGAGGCCCTGCATTGATTCGCGCAAGGTTTTCCCCTCGACATATTCCATCACGATAAACGTTTCGCCGCCGGCTTCGTCGATTTCGTAGATGGTGGCGACATTGGGATGGTTCAATGCCGAGGCCGCCTGTGCTTCGAGTGTAAACCGCTCACGTTCCTCACCGTGCACGGAAAGGGTTTTCGGGAGGAACTTGATGGCAACCATACGCTTGAGCTTCAAGTCCTCGGCTTTGTACACCACGCCCATCCCGCCTTCGCCGAGCTTTTCGAGAATATGGTAATGGGATATATTCTTTCCGATCATGGGCTCACCCGCTCCCGCTATTGGCGTTCGAATTCGACGGCATAGTGCTCAAGATAGAACTTGTCTGTCAGGTACTTCTCTCTCCATGATGGATTCAGCCTGTCGAGGATCAGTCCTTCGCCGAGGCCGACAGCATAGAAGCACTCCCGGCCATGTTTGCCCAGGCTCCACGCTGTAATTCGGTTTCCATGAGTCTTGTAGAACGACTCACGAAACGTCTCGAACGGAATAAAATCGGGAAGGTTTGAGACATCTCTGGACGGTTCGTATCCGTTGAGAAGGTCCAGGAACTTGTATTCCGTGTAGCGGGCAATTCCCTCTTGCCAGATCTGGAACGAGTAGTACCGATAGTCGGCAGGTTTCAGGAGTTCTTGAAACCGCTTTCGCTGGTGTACATACCTGGAAAAGCGTAATGAGAACGGATCGGTCGCGGTCTTCGACAGCGCTTCCGAGAGAGCCCCGCTGTAACTCTTGTACTGGGCGGCAATGACGGTATCGGCGTAGGGAAACGGATAATTGAGCATCCACATTCCGCTTTGGTCCCCCCGGGAGAGGTCCAACTCGTTCACGGCCGAGTAGTAACCGGGACTAGAATTAACAAACTGATGGAAATGCTCGTGCAAAAGAGTGATGATCCAGTCCGTTGATGTTTTTCCCGTATTCTCCGGTGTTCCGACTACGATCGTGTTCACTCCGTTAACCGCAGGAAACGTCGCCAGGAAATGTTTGTCGAACACCGCCTTCCGATAGTAGACACGAGTACTCAGGAGCGAGTCGTATCCTAAGGGCCTGAAGTCCTTCGACGGGGATGGGTGGTTAATGAGAAATTCAACGCTGTCATCCACGAGGATGATAGCGAAGGGGGCTTTGCTGGTGCCTTTCCAGATATTCTCACCGTAAAATCTCGAGATCGTCTCCGCTTCCCTGATCCTGACCTTATCCTCCATTCGCATGGCCGTTTTTTGCTGACCGGCACATGGAAGTACGAGTGCCGCGAAGGAAAGGAGGAGTGCAAAACGTTTCATTCTCACCTGTTTATCCTGAGTGCAAGCGTGAAGTCTAGCGAAATCAAGGGATAATGTCAACATGGATGGCTGAAGGGAAGAAGCGATATTGGAACTGCGTGAGGAGATCATTCTCAAAAGGCTCTGCGATCCCGCCGATCGAGAAATGACAGTTGGAGCTTCAAGGCCTAGGCAGGATCCTCCTCCGCGACAGGAGCAGCAACCGGCACATTGTCGCCCTCACATGGCGGGGGTTCGGGGCTACTCTTCGACCGGCCGGACATGATGAGAACGACGGCGAGAATAATCGCCCCTGCAGCAGCAAACACCTGCAATGTCAGCTTCTCCCCTCCAAATCCCCAGCCAAGCAGAATCGCGATCACCGGGTTTACGTACGCATAGGTAGCAAGGCGAGAAGGGGTCGTCGCGCGAAGAAGCCACGTATAGGCACTGAACCCCACGACCGACCCGAACACCAGGAGGTACGATAGAGCGAGCCAGGAGGGAAGAGTAACGGCGGCCGGATCGAAGCGGCGCATCTCTCCGATGAGAAGGCTCGCGATGAGAAGAACGACTCCGCCCGCAGTCATCTGCATTCCCGCAGAGAGCAGTTGAGAGGATGGAAGCTTTGCCCGGCGAGAGTAGAGTGAGCCGGTTGCCCACGAAAAGTTGGCGATCATGAGCACGCCCACGCCAACGAGGTCTATCGATCCCTGACCGAACAATTCACCGGGGCCGACGAGCAGCAACACGCCGCTGAAGCCGATAATCAAACCTGCCACGATTTTGCGGGTGGGCCGCGTTCCCCCGTGCCAGAGCCATTCCAATATCACAAACCACAACGGCACAGTGGAGACAAGCAGGGCGGTGATGCCCGACGGGACGCGAAGCTCGGACCATGAGACTCCGCCGTTGCTGACGAAGAACAGAGCGGCGCCGATGATCGCAGCCGATCGCCACTCGATGAGCGCCGGCGCCTTCGCTCCCCGGGCGCGAGCCCAAAGATATAAGAGAACCCCGGCTCCGGTGAATCGAATTCCCGCCATAAGAAATGGCGGAATAGTTTCGATCGCAATACGAATGCCCAGAAACGTCGAGCCCCAGATCGTGTAAACCGCCGCGAACGCGAGGATCAGTTTTCCGTTGAATGATTTCGTCACGCCGCCAATATCGTAGAATGGTTCGACCCAAATCAGATTCAGTTTGTTGAAATTGCAACCATTGCCGTTTGTCTCTACTTCATGAAAATCACTTTCCTCATTTCTTCGAATACTTCCCCGCCCGGCGCCTCCGCGCGAGCGCGGAGATTCAAAATTCGCCACAATGATATCACATTTTTTTCTTGAAATCAACATCGGATCGGCTCGAGTCCCGGGTTGAGGCGAGCCCTCTTGCGGTGCAGCGCACGGAGGAAAATCACATAGGCGGCCGTCAGGCCAAACAGGACGGAGAAGTTCAAAGCGAGGAACTCGATCATTTTCATAGAAATGTCACTCCGGCTTCATCATTCGATAATTGGGGATCTGTGAGGATTTCCTCGATCTGATCCACCGGGAGGGAGAACTTCGCCGAGGCTTCCTCGCAGACGACCCGGTACCGCTTCGCGGCGTCAACCAGGTAGTCGGAGAGATCGCGGCTTAATTTTGCGGAATGCATCCTGACGCTTCTGCTCAGCGAGCCGGAGACCAGAGCTCTCTTATAGAGGAGAAACGTCCGGGGAAAGATGTAATCAACGATACGCTCCATGTCGATGTGCCAGGGGGTCAAATCGCGGGGGCTGACACCCGCATCTACGAGAGCCTCCTGGAGGGCCAGAAGTTTACCCTGGGCACCCCAGGATTCGTATCTTGTCTCCTCCCGGAAGTACCGGCGGCGCGCACCGCGGGCGATGCCCGGCTCC
Organism: Bacteroidota bacterium; assembly: GCA_035635475.1. Lineage (GTDB taxonomy): Bacteria > Bacteroidota > Ignavibacteria > UBA10030 > SZUA-254 > VBOC01. The sequence continues at coordinate 3,947 of DASQAZ010000001.1, forward strand.
GGGAGTGTCGATCCTAGCGGGCTAATCATGCCGACGAAGCTCCTCGTGGTAACTCATTTGAAATCAGTGGGTTTCCATTTTTAAGCGTGCGCAAAATATCCATAGCGTCCACGACATTCAACAGTCCGAAAAACGTCCTGTGATAATTCGCACAAGATACGGACCTACTTTCTGACCGGCGGTCTCATAGCAATTTTCTACGAATACAAAGGGGTAGGGCGGCGGGTTCTACTGCCGGATGTTATCAATTTGTTCAGTTTGAGAATTTATCTTCCGGTTCTTCCGCCCGTCGTTACCCCGCCGAACTTCCGAATCAGCGATCATGTTCGGATCTTACATGTCGGAAAGCGAGTGGCGGGCGATGAATCTTTCCGTGAAGGGAGAGCTCTCAAAGATTATGATAAAAGGAGGATGCGACTTCCACGAATGGTCTTCGGAACTTTGAATCCGCATCGGCGTGTTGTCCGAATGCGAATCGTCAACCAAGCTCGCGGGCGCAAGTTCGGGATGAATCGTTCCTCGCAAGCTCAATGGAGAGAATCGGATAAACTGTTCCCACCGGATGAGTGTCAAATCAGGCAGAATTGGCCGCGAATTTACTCAATCTCCGGCACCCGATCTTGAGTGTGCGCCGCGCGCCTGCAGATTTGGGAAAATCGAAAAATTAGTGACGCCTGTCACGGATTGTTCCCTGGTTAAGTCTAAATTTGACTTGACACTTGGCTTCGGAAAGCATAAATTAAGCTCGCTCTCTGCCGCAAAGAGTCAGGCGCCTTCCTTCACGAGCCGGTTAGATTCTCAATTAGAGAAATTGGATCTTACTTTTGCTCAATGTGCGGAGAGCTCGCACCGCTCCCGAGGTCGCTCGAGGCATGCTGAAACCGACGGAAGCGCCATCTCATCTGATAAGTCTATAACACGAACGGGATTTTTGTACCGGATTCGTACCAGGTAGTTCCGCGCACGTAGCACACAGAAGGGAGTTCTCGTGTTACCGAATTCGATACTTTTTTGGTCACTGAACGGCGAGAGCAGTCTCTCCCTCAGTGAAAGGCTCAAACCTGTCGACATCGCGATCAACGAATTAGACTCGTTAGCCCGCGTGCGGGAGGCATTGCTCTCGGGCGGCTATCCAGTGCTGGTAACGCGGTGTGATTCAGTCCGCGATCCGGTGTTCGATCTGCTGCAGTTCGTCGTACGGGAAAATCTGGCGACGAAAGTTATCATCAATGCCAGAGCAGGCGCGGTGGAAGACGCCGTCCGGGTCATGAAAGCCGGCGCCACCGATTTTATTATCAGCGAACATTTCGATGCGCGGATCTCGGAATCGATCTTGCGGGCCCTGGCGCACATCCCCGGAACTCCACCGAAGGGTACGGAGAGCGTTTCCCACTCAGACGACGCAGAACCGGTTCTTGTCGGCCAGAGCCCGGCGATCTGTGAAATACGATCTGCCGTCAACCTCGTTGCGAAATCTCAGACCACAGTCTTAATCACCGGGGAGAGCGGAACGGGGAAGGAAGTTGTTTCGCGGCTGATCCACCTCAAGAGCAACAGGTCCAGCATGCCATTTGTCGCATTGAATTGCGCCACGCTGCCGAAGGACGTGATCGAAAATGAATTATTTGGTCATGAGAAAGGCGCGTTCACGGGTGCGCTTTTGAAGAAGCCCGGATGCTTTGAGCTGGCAAACCATGGCACGTTGTTTTTCGATGAAATCGCCGAGATGAGCCTGGAGACGCAGGCAAAACTCCTGCGCGCCATTGAAACTCAGAAGTTCCGGAGGCTTGGAGGGAAGGAAGAAGTAAAAGTCGACGTCCGGATGATCGCCGCGACAAACAAGAATGTGGGCCTGGCCCTGAAGAGCCGGGAGCTCAGGGAAGACCTTTACTACCGCTTGAGCGTCATTGAGATCTTTATTCCTCCGCTTCGAGAGCGTAAGGAGGATATTGCTCTGCTTGTCGAGTATTTCCTCAGGACATTTTCCAGGAAATACGGCAAACCCTACCAGCGGTTCGACGATGAGTGTATGGAAATGCTCACGGCCTACGATTGGCCCGGCAACGTCCGGGAAATCCGGAACGTGGTCGAGCGCGCCCTGGTCATGTCCAACGACGAATCACTCGGTTCCGAATATGTGCCTGAAAAGATCCAGTCGCACGTCGCCTCGCGAATTCAGATCAACATACCTCTGGGCAGCTCCTCGCACGAAGCGGAGCGAATCCTGATACTTCAGACCCTGGCATCCGCCGGGAACAACAAGGCGAAGACGGCCAAGATCCTCGGCCTGAGCCGAAAAACCCTCCACAATAAGCTCGTAAGCTTCTCGCAGCCCTAGAAAGTGCATGGCGTCAGTCCCGTCCCGCACGGCTGGCCCGGGATGAGTCCCGCAGGCGGGAGGACTCCCCGTTGAGCGCTTTTCCCATTCCGTGAACGGCGATATTCCTGTCCGCAAAATAATGAGGCGGACTCGCCAAGAAACCTCTGCTGACTTCAAATCCCATCGCCCCGCCTGCGCCTTGGCGCATAATAAATTGAGCTTTGAAATACGTGCTCAATGAATCCTCGTACGCCACCTTCACGCCGGCCGAGGTGTTCAGCATGTAACTTTCTTTTACGTTATCGTTCCACCCGATCGTCGCCCCCGCCGCGGGTGGAAAATACTTGATTTCAGCATCGAAGTTGCTGATGTATCCGAACCCGCCCGCCGGACAGACCGCCGTAGAATTCGTGTGGTACACCTGGATGTTATAGCCCAACCCAATTTTCCATGCATTTCCGTAGTGTGAGCCCCACCAGTTGATCCACGGCATTAGTGCAAGGCTGTCGCACCAGTTCACCCCGCAGGACCTGTCCTGGTACAGGGGCGAGCCGAATGATCCGTACATATCATAGCTCATGAGATTGATCTGGTCGCAATACGCATTGAGCGTATCCGGCGGCGGGATTTCGTCTTCCCCGCGAAACCTCGGCATGACATCGGCGGTGATATAGTATTTTTTGTTTGTAAGGGAGGAGAGGGCCCGGAGACTGTCGCTGAGAAAATGCAGCGCTTTGGATATGCCGATCGATTGGGCGGTTGAATTCTTCTGCCCCTCGATGTCGAAATCTGCGCCGTCGTAATTATAGGTACGAATGTAGCCGGTGACGGCGTGCGACCAGTTTGCGAACATGCTGTCTTCCTGGCCTATCGTCCAGCCGAACCCCGTTCCCAAATCGATCAGGATTGCGACGCCATGACGGTGCCCGATTGCGCGGAGAGTGTCGCCGATATGAGAATAGGAGGGATAGCGCGCGTCAACCTCGTAAACGTCCGGCGGGTCGTAATAGGGCGGGACGTTCATGGACAGTTTTGGGTTTTTGTAAAGGCCCGAATATCCGGAGAAATGATTCAGATGTGTTATATCGGTCCACGGAATGTCGGCGGGATTCACCCAGTGTCCCCAGACCGGATAATGGACGGTGTGGAAATATGATCCTGGAGCCCGGGGTGAAGAAGCGGGGAGTGACGGAGATCGGGAGCAGGCGGCCGTCAGACACATGGCTGCGCATATCAGAGATCTAAGCACCTCCCTGATCATTCAAATGCCTGACGATTAGTGAACGGCCACGATGGGGCGGCCCGCCTCTGCCTCTCAGAAACTCCGCGCTATCGCAGTAAGACCATCCGCTTGACCTGCGTGAACTCCTTGCCGGCTGAAGCGCGGGCATGGAGCTTATAGAAATATACGCCGCTCGGCAATCTGGAAGCGTCAAAAGAAATCGAGTGCGATCCGGCTCCCATTTGTCTGCGAAGCACGGCGGAGACCTTCTGCCCGAGAAGATTCAAGACATCCAATTGGACAAAGCTGTCATCGGCGAGCGAGAACCGGATCGAGGTCGCCGGATTGAACGGGTTGGGAAAGTTCTGGAAGAGTTCAAATGCCGCCGGGAGCGTCGATTTCGAGATCGCGTTGAGCCGCAACGTGACGCGTCTTCCTGCGGCGGGATCGGCGCCGGCCGGGTCGCTTTGAATCGGCCCCTGACCGGTCCCTTCAAGCCGGATGCTCCGTCCCCCGCCGACCAAGAGCTCGGCCTGCGCACTCGCAGTGCGAATTTCCCAGCGCAGGGTGAGCGGGTACTCGGCGGTTTTCAATATAATCGGGAGGTCGATCGACTGCAGGTGATCCGGGTCTACGATATTCACGAGGGTTCCGGATGAAGAAGAAGAGCCAGCCGAGAATCGGGCATCGAACATGCCATCCATCGGAGGCGGCATAAGGTACGACAACGTCTTAGAGCTTTGGGAGGAATCGGCGGCAAAATATAACGTCTGCGCATCGCCGCTGTTTGATGTGAACGTGATCGAGTTTAGCTGACGCAGATCCAACAACGAGCTTGTAAGCTTCAGGCCCTGCGGAATAGCCTGTGAAAGCAGCATCTGACCCCCGCCGGACGCTTTTATCCAGTATCCCTTTCCGGGTTCGATAGTATCGTCTGCCATAAATCCGCCGCCGCCGCGGTAGCCGAAGAACTTCGAGACAAGGTAGGGATTCGCGGCGAGGAGGGCGTCGGTGGAGACCGGCTGCGCAACCGACCCGATCAGGTTCCACCCATCGGTCACCGGAATTGTAACCTGATCAATCCGTCCACCAGCGACGGCCCACGTCGAAGCCGCGGGGAATCGCACCCAATAGCCGGGCCCGGTTGTTACGTTTGCAGCCCTCATAAAATGATCGGTATATTGCCACGTGTAAGAACTCGCGAGCGGAAAAACCGCCGTCGGTCTGGCATCTGTCACGCTGTACGGCAACGAAAGAAGATTCCAATTCTTGTACGCCCACATGACCCTCATGCCCGGCGAATAGTTGCCAAAATCACGGACTATTGAGGCGGTATCGGCGTCGATGATCACCGAATAGGGGAAGGAATTCGAAGGAAGCGTCCTGGTCCACGACAATACCGAATCGCCCGAAGAAGGCACGCTGTTTGCGCTGAGCTGATACGTTCCCCTGGGCAGCGCATCGAAGCTAAACCGACCGGTTGCGCCGGTGAGCGCCGAATCTAACGTCGTGTCGGGGGAGGTTCTCAGGAGATAAATCTTCCACAAGGGCAGCCCGGGCTCTCCGGCCTCCGGGGAGCCGTCGGAGTCCAGATCGAGGAACGAGCGGCCTGCTATTCTCGGAAGCGGATCGTAGGGCACCGGCGGCGGAGCATCTCCATTGAGCGCCCTTCCCATTCCGTAAACAGCCATATCCTTGTTGATTCCCAAAGGAGGAACGGGCAGGTGCCCACGCCCGAGACAGAATCCCATTGCTCCGCCGAACCCGTTTCGTTTGATAAAGTCGGCCTTGTACCACGTCGAGATCGTGTCTTCATAGGCAATCTTGACCCCGGCGACGGAATTGATCATGTAGCTTTCCTTCGTAACATCATCCCAGTAGATTGTTCCGCCCACAAAATACCGGATTTCGTTCATGAGCTTGCTGATGTAGCCGAATCCGCCCGGGGGACAAGCGGTCGTCGAGCTCGTGTGATAGACCTGAATGTTATACCCCAGACCTATCCTCGACCTATCGATGCCCGCATTGAGATATGCAAACGCAACCCCGCTGTCGCTCCCCCATGCGCTGCAATTCGGATTTTTGTACAAGGGCGACCCGAAGGTACCGGAAACATCATAGAACATCGGGTTCACCTGGTCGAAGTACTGTTGATACGCTTTGATCCCGAACCCGCCGAGATCGCCGGCGTTCGGCATGCACGAGGTGGTGATGTAATATTTCTTTCCGGGATTCAATGCCGCCAGCGTATCATGCAAAAGCTGCGCCATCCTGCCCATACCGCCATTGAGAGGATAGCTGCCCCCTTCTGCGTCAAAGTCGCCGCCGTCGTAACCCTTGCTGAAAATATAATTCCCGACTGTACCCGCCCATGTCTGCAGCGCCGTATCGCCCTTGGCGCAGAGATTGGAGAAACTGTTGTCGGAATTGAATCCAAGGTCGATCAATATTGCGACGCCGAATCTCCTTCCATACGATCGCAGCGTATCGCCGATGTGGAACGTCCCCTCGACCTCCCAGTTACTCGGCGCCTGCCAGTACGGATAGTTCGAATTGGTTTGCGAGCCGAGAGTCTTCCCCGCAAAATGGATTAAGTGCGTAATAGACTGCCAGGGGATATCCCGGGGCGGCACATCGGAGTGTTCCCAGTTGGCGTAATGGACCGTATGCCAATACGGTCTCGGCTGTGAAAAGAGCAGGGAGAGCGTTGAAAACAAGAGAAGAGTCAGCCCCGATAGTCGTCTCATCTTCTATTCTATCGGGGATTGCATGTGGGGGTTCATCGATGTCAGAGTATTATTAGTTGTCGAATCGCTCATCGTATCGTTGCGCCAGCCTCTCGGCGGGCTATTTCCCGCATTACAGGGCATGGAATCGGGAATACTCCACCTCATGATGGATTCCCAGCAAAGTCCAAATGTCAAAAACCCGATTGACTGGCTACGAAAGCGAAGGAGCAGGAATCCCGGCTTTGGTTCCGACTGAAGCTGGTTGCTTCGGATCGGGGCGGGGTGATCGCCGGGAATTTTGAAAACGTTACTTTCAAAGATAAACCATTCGGGGGTGAATTACAACAGAGAATTCATTAAAAATTGTTCATATGCGCGGCTGGTTTTTAGGGAGGGAATGACGGCAAAACGGGTAAATCAATCTTCGCAAAATAGAACGATCCCGCCCCGACTAATCGGAACGCGGGATCGTTCTCTCAACAACGGAGGCACGGAAGAATTGGACCGTAACCTCTCAATCGAAGGGGCGAATCATCGGCCCCTGAGGTTCACGTTACTTGGCGAAAATCATCCTCTGATGCCCGATATAAGTCCGATCGGGCTTCTGAAGTCCCGTGGCCTCCAGGCGATAGAAATACACTCCGGTGGCGACGATCAGGCCCCTGCGGTCGGTCCCGTTCCACACGACCGACCTCACCCCGGGATCTTCGATATCGTTGACCAGGGTGACGATCTCTTCTCCGAGCACATTGTAGATCCTGAGCAGAACTTTGCTCGGGACAGGGATCGTATACCGGATGTAGGTTTGCGGATTGAATGGATTCGGATAATTTTGAAGGAGAGCATACTCGTCCGGTCCATTCCCCGGGCCCACTCCTGTCGGACTGCCGATCTGCGCCGTGAGCGTGTCGGAACTCGACCCGCTATTGTCGATGAATATAAACTGGGCCGTCTCGAGTTGGGAGGTTGTCGGAGTTGCCGTGACGAGGAAGTGGACGCTCTCGGCCGGGGCGATAACGACATTCTTCGGTGCCATCTTGAAGTTCGGGTTTGTCGATTGTATATCGCTGATCAGCAGGTCGAAATCCCCCGCGTTTGATATCGTGACGTTTCCGGTAACGGAAGTACCCGGTTGAACCGGTCCGAAGACGATGATTCCAGGACTCGCGGAGCCCCGCGGTGAAGCCGCCCCACGGCCGGAAACGAATACCGTATCGGTCAATCCCGACGTGTCGCATACTGTCACGATCAAACCGTTCGCGGTTGTCCTCTGTTGGGGAGTGAACGTTACGTACACGTTCTGCTGTCCGGCCGGTTGCAAGATCGTTGTTGCCGGGCTCGGTTGAAAGAGAGGCGATGAGGATTGGATACTGCGCACCCTCAACGGCGAATTACCGGAATTGCGAATGAGAACGGAATCTTTTTTCGTCAGGCCTATCTTGACCTTGCCGAAGTTTATCGTCCTTCGATTCACCACAAGCACGGCACTGCCTGAAACGGTCGTGAAACCCCAGGGGCCCGCATACGGACCTACACCGGCAGAATTCACCGCACCCACGCGCCAAAAATACCTCGCCCCGTTCGCGAGAGATTGCACGCTATCAGAGGGCGCGGTAAGCGTGGAATCGTCCACGAGCGTCGAAGCAAATGCCGAATCGATGGAAAGCTGGAACCGGTAGGACAAAGCACCGGCGACCGGATTCCACGAAAATCCGGGATTCACCGATTGGCCCGCGGCGTCTTTAGGAGGCGAGAGAAGGAGCGGCGACGCTAACGTGGCCGGCTTGCGCGTGCTCACTGCGAAATTGTCGTAACGGACCGGCGTCGGAAACACACAGGCCCGGAACGCGAAGTACCACTGCGCGCTCGCGTAGGTCGAATCCGTTACGGAGATGACTTTTGTTCCGTTCACAAATCCTTCCATGGTCTGATTATCGGAGAGCACGCGAAACGTAATTTCATCTCCGACATTGACCTCATGGTAGGCGGTAACCAGAGAAGTTGAGACCGCATAACCGGGCCCTACTCTCTGAATCTCGAACTGGTCGGTGCCCGGCTGCTCGAAGAAGCGCAGGCGGTATCCGGTGCCGGTGTTGAAATCCTTGGTGTTCATCCTGCCATAGATGAACAAGGATGTGTAGGTCGAGTTGCCGCTTTTCTGTCTCAGGGTCAGGCTGGCCTCGGTCCCGGCGCCCATCAGAGTGTCCCAAACGACCCCGCCGAAATTCAAATTCGCTCCGTTGACTGTGGGTTGTATCGCGGAAGAAACGATATCCATCGACCCGTTCATTGGAGAGTTAACAATCGAAGCCCACCTTGATCTCCCGGGGAGCGGTCCATTGGGGGCGCTAAAATCATCCCGGAGGACGGCGGGAGCAGGAATCGTATCAGGAGGCGGCGCATTCGTCGTCGTACAATTCCAGGAGCCGGTGAACGGACTGTTGCCATAGGTATTGCTCGCGCAGACTCTCCAGTGATACGTTGTGCCTGCGGAAAGCGGCCCGACGAGTTGAGTGGTTGCTGTCAACGTGGAATCGTCGTACACCATCGAGCCGAAGCCGGCATCGCCTGCTACCTGAAGCCGGTAGGAGAGGGCGCCGCCGGACGGGGACCAGCTCAGGGTCGGGGAAGTAAAGACATTTGTCGCACCATCTCCGGGCGATAGCAGTGTGGGAGCCGCGGGCGGACCGGGAGGCAACGATTTGACATACACTGTCACCGTGGGTGTTGATGCGCTGTTTCCTGCCGCATCGTAGGCCTTCGCCGATAAGGTCTGCGCTCCCGATAGCGCGGCGGTGTTCCATGGATAGGCGTACGGAGGGGCCGTTGCACTGAATGCGACGGCGCCGTTGACGATGAAGTCGACTCTGGCCACACCGACATTATCCGATGCCGATGCTGTCAGTTGTACGATGCCCGTCACGGTGTCGCCATTTAACGGCGACGGAAGCGTGACCATCGGATTCACCGTGTCGGACGGAGGCGGAGGCGGAACAAAACCAACAAGCGCTCTTCCAATTCCATAGGCGGCGGGATTCCTGTTCCAACCAGCGGGCGGACTTGCAATGTATCCTCTTCCGAGACAGAATCCCATCGCACCGCCGAAACCGTTTCTCTTAATGAAGTCGGCCTTGTAATATCCCGTCAGCGTATCTTCGTAGGCGACCGTATGCCCATTGGCCACGAACCATCGCGCTTTACTTTCATCGTCCCACTGAACACCGGCAGGATTGAAGTAGCCGATCAGATCCGACCATTTTCGTATGCAGCTCGAGCATCCGTCGTACACCTGAATGGCATATCCCAAACCGATTTTGTTCCGCGGGATGCCGGCCGAAAGGTACGCATACGCGACCGCGCTGTCGTTGCTCCAGCACGGGTGAGTCGACGAGCGGTACAAAGGAGCTGTCTCCGGAAAGCATTGATCATACCACATCGGGTTTACCTGATCGATATATTGGATACCGGAGGCGATGCCGAACCCGATCACATCGGCCTTATTGGGCATGCACGATACCGTGAGATCGTATTTCTTCCCGGGATTCAATGCCGCAAGCGAGTCGTGGAGCAGCTGCGCCATCTTGCCCATACCGCCGTTGGCCGGATAGCAGCCACCGCCTTCGGCGTCAAAGTCGGCCCCATCATAACCCCAGATTACCATATAGTGTGCAACTGTGCTGGCCCAGGTCTGCATCGCGGTAAGGCCCAATGAACAGACCGTACAGAAGTCGGCATTCTGATTGAAACCGAGGTCAACCATGATTTTCACGTTGTACCGCCTGCCGTAAGACCTCAAGGAATCGCCGATGTGGTACGTCCCGTCGATCTCCCAATTTGAGGGAGCCTGAAAGTAGGGAAAGGTACCATTCGTTTGAGCTCCGAGCGTCTTGCCCGCGAAGTGGATCAGGTGAGTGATGTACTGCCACGGGATCTGGCTGACCGGAATGTCCCCGTGTTCCCAATTCGCAAAGTGAACGGTGTTCCAGTACGCCCGCTGCTGGTGCGGCGCAGTCATGAAGCTCCACGTGGATGAAAACGGACTGGTTCCGGCGCTGTTTGTCGCGCTCACCCGCCAGTAATAGAGCGTGCTGTCTGAGAGCGGCCCGACCGGCTGCGACGTGGATGTGATCGCCGATTGATCGATGACCGCCGTAGAGAAGGATGGGTCGGTTGAAACCTGAAGTCTGTACGACGCTGCACCCGCCGAGGCGTTCCAGTTCAGGGAAAGCATCGGGAACTGATTCGTCGCGCCATTGGCCGGTGACAGAAGCGCAGGCGCGGGAGGCACGACGAAGGTTGTCGTAAAATTGCAGACTATGGAATAGGCGCTCGCCGCCGCGTTGTTGCGCGCGTTTACACGCCAGTAGTATTTCGTGCTGTTGGAAAGAGAAGCCGCCAGTCTCGTCGTATCCACCAGCGTGGTATCATCGACGATCTTGTTTGCGAACAGGTTGTCGGTCGCAAGCTGGAACCGGTAGTTTGTCGCGCCCGCCGAACTGCCCCACGTGAAGGTGACTGTCGTGGCCTGTCCGGTCACATTATTTGCCGGCGAAATCGGCGCCGGGGCCGGAGGAGCACCACCGCTCACGATGTATCCCACGCCGGTTCGCGAGCTTGTGGCAATGGGCCGGCCGTTCTGCCAGTCGATCTCAAGCATTTTCCTTGTGTTCTTGAGGGCCGGAAGCGTGGCGACTGTCGTACGCGTCGAGGTGTTGATCACATCGCCCGCATCCCCGACATAAACGAAACGCCCATCAAGGCTGTGATGGATCCAGCCGTCTTTCAAGCAATCGTACGCGCAACCCGATTCGTTTCCCGACATCGCGTTCACGAGCTGGATGTCGGCAAGTTTTGTCGGGGCGATATTCCGGGAAACGCCGCTGACATCAAAGACATGCACATAGCTGTTGGGCTGGTCGATGACGTAAACTTCTTTCTCATCCGGCGAAAGGGAGATCCCATGGCTCGGGGCCGATGCACACCCGCTTCCACACGTTGTCTTGGACCATCCCATCGTCGTCAGGTCGACCGTGTAGACGACCTGGCCGGTCGTCAGGTTACACACCTGAAAGCCCAGGAGGCCGGTGATTGTCACGAAGGCGAACGTCTCCGTCCCGTTGATCGTAAAGGGGCGAATGCCGCTCATGAACTTTCCGGCCTTCTTGATCACCTGAAACGTCGTCGTGCTTGCGACGTACAATGAATCATTGCCGGCGTTGTTAATATCCCGGTCTCCAAGGTACACCCGGGATCCATCGAGGCTCACGACGGTGTTGTGAGGGCCGTATCCGCCTGTCGTAATGACGCCTTTCTCGCTGCCGTCGGATGTATTCACGACATACCATTTGCCGTCTGAGGAGAGCTCTCCATCGGGCATAAAAATCGTCGTCCCATCCGGAGACATCGCATGACTGTCGATCCCGTGGGTGTAGCTCCGATTCCAGCCGATCCTGTCATTGATAAGGTCGTACTGTAAGAGGGATCCATTCCCGAATGTTCCACCATCGCCGCCGTAGCTGATATAGAGCATTCCGCCGGTGGGGCTTACCGTTACGCCCCGGGTGCCCGTCGTGGTCGGCACGCTTATCGATTTCACAAGCGCGTGTCCGCTGTCGATATCATACACGTTGATCCATCCGTCGGGAAAAACGTACTCGTAGCGATGGTATCCCGGATTCCCGGTGGCGGAAGCTCTGACGTAGACAGTCAGAGGCGAGGTTGCCGCCGTATTACCCGCGGCATCGTATGCCTTCACCGATACCGTCTGTGGTCCGGTCAGCCCGACGGTATTCCAGGAGTAGAGGTACGGCGAGACTGGGTCGGTGAATGCGACGGAGCCATTGACGATGAATTCAACCTTGGTCACGCCGATATTATCTGACGCCGCCGCTGTCAGCGCCACAATGCCGGTGAGCGTGTCTCCGTTGAGCAGCGACTGAAGTGAGACGACCGGTTTCACCGTGTCGACCGGGGGCGGAGCCACGTTTCCCAATAACGCCCGTCCGATTCCATAGGCGGCGGGGTTGTTGTTCCAACCCGGGGGCGGATTTGGAATATATCCCCTTCCGAGACAGAACCCCATCGCTCCACCGAACCCCTTCCGCTTAATGAAGTCGGCCTTGTAATATCCCGTCAGCGTATCCTCGTAGGCGAGGTTTACGCCGCCCAACGAGTACCAGCGCGCCTTGCTCTCATTGTCCCATTGGACCCCGGCAGGATTCACAATTCCATTCAAGAGCATCGACGAAATCTGCTGACCGAACTTGGCGTAGCAAGTATTACATCCTGTATAAACCTGTATAGCATAGCCCAGGCCGATCTTGTTCTTCGGCACCCCCGCGTTGAAGAATTGGAAAACCATCGCGCTATCATTTGACCAACAGTGATGAGCCGAGGATGGATACAGTGGCGAAGTCTCCGGATAACACTGGTCGTACCACATTCCGTTCACCTGATCAAGCCATCCACCCGCAACAGCCTCAGGTACGTGCCAGCCCGTCACGTCGTACGCGTTCATCATGATGGACGTGGTGAGATCGTACTTCTTTCCGGGATTTTTTATTGCAAGAGAATCGTGCAATGCTCTCGCAAAATTGGCGATGTTCGCATAACATCCCCCACCTTCAAGATCGAAGTCCGCCCCGTCGTATCCATACTGAACCATGTAATTACTCACAGTCTGCGCCCATGTTGCGATTCCACCACTTGCACGTTCCACCGCGCAGAACTGTCCCGACTGGTTGAAACCGAGATCGAGAAGGAACTTCACCCCATTCTGTCTGGAGAGGGTGTGAAGCTGTTGACCATAGGCATCCTCGTATCCTGACGGGGCCTGGAAATAGGGTGGGCTCCCGTTTGTCTGCGCTCCGCCCGTGCTGCCGGCGAAGTGGATAAGGTGCGTGATGTATCTCCATGGGATTCCGGTTGCGGGAATGTCACCATGTTCCCAATTGGCCAAATGAACTGTATTCCAATAGGCTGGCTGCGATTCGACTGCGGAAACACCTAACAAGAACAAAATCACCATCCCGTAAAGATTTCTCATCATCCGCTCCTTGTGATTTTAGTCTGTACATCTTAGTGGAAAGGCCCGGGCCGGCAGTTCCGGTCAGCTTTCCGGTCTCGCATACTCTTCAGAAATTGCCCCCAGATGCCTTCCGGATAGGGAAGTTTGCGAGGCTGACGGTGCTCGATTTATCCGAATTTTCGCCGACGCAGAAAATAAAGCAGTTTCGGGTGGTGTATTCCACCCGCCGATGAGGAAAGTCACACGACTAATGGAAAAGCTCTAGGTGAGAGGGAGGATGGTGACGAATAGCACAGCAAGAAATGAGCGGTGAAGGGGGACACAATCGAAGAGCGCTATCACGTTCGCATCGAGTGCGGGGGAGTGGAAAAATCGCCCGGAAGGAGCAGGCGGAAGAGCTGGCGGGTGAGGGGTCAAAGAAATAACTGGGTGCCGGTCCCGCTCGACTCGGCTCGGTCCCGGCCTGCGGGACATGGCGGGATCAGCGCGAATTCAAGCGCAGTCCGGAACGGTCGGGGAAGAGCAGGATGAAGCCAGAACGGGTGAAAACGAGCGGGATGGGGCCTAAATGGATACTACGGACGCGAGCTCGAGGGTCGCGGCTTGATAAAGGCGAACTCTGCCTGGAGAGGCGATGTCACGTCATTCTCTTCACGGATATCCTCCAAACTCACCCTGAAGGTTCTGATGGCAATTCCGTGCCCCCGCGTCGCGTCGACCATCCGCTGCATAATTTCGGGATGCACATTGTCTTCTGCAAGGATGATTTCGTTAATGGTCATTTTCCGGAGCAGCCGCGGGAGTTTCCAGTGGCCCCCGAAGATCGGGTAGCCGCTGAGCCGCTTTCCTTCCAATCTCGGGTCCTCATCGAGAAATCCCACCGGCTTGAGGTGGATGTGGTCATCATTGAGAATGGTCTGGACGATAGCCATCCCCTTCGGGTGAGCGCCGTAAATCAGCACCTTCCGTCCGCCGTTCTGTTTCTCGACGCGCGACAGATAATTCAGAATATGGAAGGAAATCCGGGAACCGAGAACGAGAGAGAGAAGAACATAAAAATCAAGGATGATCACGTTGGCGTTATACGAATGCCAGGACTGGGGCGAAAGGGTGAGTCCGACCCAGGAAACAATTGCCGCGGCGGCGCACGTCTTGAGCACTTTCAAAAGGTCGCCCATCGCAAGCTGGCGGAACGTGGCTTTGTGCAAACCGCTCAGGCTGATGACAGAGATTTGGAGCACGCTCACAAGGGCGAGTGTCCGCGCGAACGGCAGGTCGATGCGAAAGAACATCTCGGTTTCGCCGGCCAGCAGAAAGGCAATGCAGAAGGAGCAGACGACAAAGGCCAGATCCAGAAAACCCTGGAACGCGGTACTGGACATTAAGGGCCACTCGTAGAGCGGAAGCAGTGCGCCGTTTCTGAGGACCGCCATCTCCCGGTATTGCAGTTGCCTCACGCCGATGAAGGTGGCGATGCCGATTGCGATCATGATCGCCGAGGCCGTGAAATCGTTGCTCAGGGTAATCGCGAGGGCGCAGAGTCCGAATAAGCAGGATACCATGTAGAGCAGCAATACCACGTTCCGATGAGACAAGCCGCGCGCAACCAGCTGATGATGGATATGTCCGCGGTCGGGCAGAAAAATCGACAGCATCTTTTTCATCGCCGATTCGGATTTTCCTTCGCCGGGGAAAACCGAGCGCAGGAGCCGGCGAGTCATCGATAGAAACGTGTCCATGATGGGCAGTCCGAGGGCCAGAAACGGCACGATGAGTGAGAAGGCGGCCGATCCCTTGGTCGAGCTCTGGATCGAGAGAATGGCGAGCGTAAATCCGAGGAAGAGACTGCCGGAATCTCCGAGGAAGATCCGGGCTTTATTAAAATTATATCGCAGAAATCCGAGCACCGAACCTCCCAGGACCAGCGCCATCGTGGCCGTGGCAAGATCCCCCTTCATGAATGAAATTGTAAAGATCGTAAGCGAAACGATGCAGGCGACGCCCGATGCCAGGCCGTCGAGGCCGTCAATCAGATTGAATGCATTTGTAACCCCGACGATCCAGAGCAGTGTGACCGGAAAATCGAGAATGCCCAGGTTGAACAGATCGGCGCTCAACGGCTGGGTGACGACGGAGATCCGAAATCCCGCAAGATAAACGATCGTCGCGGCAAGGCATTGCCCGATGAGTTTTCGGCCCGGTGAGAGCGGGCGAAGATCGTCCCAAATGCCGAGCGCAAGAACGAGCGTCAGCGAGGCCACGAGCATGACGACGCGGTGCGGGTCCATCTGCTGAAATGCGTGCAGCGTAGGATAGAGATTCACCGAAACGATCAGCGACAGGCAGAAACTGATATAGATTGCGATCCCGCCGAGTCTCGGTATCGGGTATCGATGAACCTTTCTCTCGTTCGGTTGATCGAGCGCGCCGACCCGCGTGGCAAATTTAATCACCAGGGGCGTGATCAGCAGTGAAATCAGAATGGGGATGAAAAATATGTCGTAATGTGGAAATCTCATTGTGGTCCCTTCCCTTTGTCAACCAGAGGGATTCGCGGATCAAGATTCAATTCGTATTCGAGCAGCTTGCTCGAGAGCGTTTCAACGCTCATCCCCAGTTGCGATGCTACCTCGCTCCGGGTGGTGGAGGTCTTCAGCGCATGCTCGATCATCAGTCTTTCCAACGGCTCTCCGTGCAGCATCCCGCGGGTCTTCAATGCTTCGCCGTTCTGGCGGTTCCGCCGGATCAGGTACATGGGCAGGTGACCGGGCTGGATGTACTGATCGGCGCACATGATCGAGGCATACCGTATGGCATCTTTCAATTCCCGGATATTGCCCGGCCAGTCGTACATCAGGCAAGTATATAACGCCGCTGATGTGATGGCTTTGGCCCAGTGCTGACTGCTTCCGGGGGATTCTGAAATGAACTTCTCTATGAAAAACGGTATGTCCCCCGGCCGCTCGCGCAGGGGAGGAAGATTAAGCAGCACCGGGGTGATCCGGTAGTACAAGTCGCTTCTGAAGTTCTTTCCGGTCGACGACTCTCCGTAGTTCTTATGTAAAGAGGCAATGACTCTCACGTTCGGGGTGTTCTCATCGTACCCGCCCACCCTTCGAAAGTCCTGATACTCCAGCATTCGGGCGATCTTTGCGATGATTCCTGCCGGGAGTTTCGCGATCTGGTCGAAGAAGATGGTTCCGCCGCTTGCCTGTTCGAGGGCGCCGCTGCGGACCTTGATCCCGGAAAGAGTAAGGACTTCGCTCCCGAAGATTTTTATTTCAAGATCGCGCTGGGGGAGAGCGGCGCAATCCACGCGGACAAACGGGCCCGCGCTGCGGCCGCTGCATCCGTGAATCATCCGGGCAATCCATTCTTTTCCGGTGCTGGGTTCTCCGGAAATGAGCACACCGAGGTCGCTCACGGCGATCCGCTCAACGGTCTGCAGAATATGCTGCATCATGACGCTCCGGGGAGCGCCCGACAGGAGCCGTTCAGTGGAACTCTTTTCGTAGTGCGGCATAATTTGTGCGTGTGGGCGCGAGTTGTTTACCAGAAGCCGATTGCCAAGGACACATCGTAGGTGCGATCCGTAAGGTGGCTGGGAGCGGTTGCGTAATCCAGCTTAAAGCGCCCCAATGCAATGCCCAGACCATACCTCGTAGATCCGATAGCGGGATCCGTCCGGTACACATAGCCCACTCGCAGGGCCAGAGACGCCGTCGGGAGCCACTCCACACCGCCTTTATAGATCAGGCCGGTTTCCGTGAATAGCTTCTCGTTTGCAATGGAAAGTGTCAGCACGGGTTTCTTGAATTCAGAAGGATACCGCAGCGTGGCGCCGACCTCAAGGCTCCGGTGCAGGTTCATGGAGTGCAGGAGGGTCATCGAACCGTCATAACTGTATTCAATCGAGGAACCGACATCGTTCAGCGCCGCCCCGTAACTAACTTCCTGGGAGGGGGAATAAAAGATACCCACCGATCCGGAAATGGCCCACAGGTTTGACAGATCTCCACGCCCATAGCGCACGTCGACCCTCCCGCCCATCGCAAGAGTGGGAAGCAGTTCCTGCGCGTACGCGAGGTCGTAGCCGTACTCGACAACCTTAAACTCCGAGGGGGACGAGATGCTCTGGAGATACCCGCGGTGGTGCATGATGAGCCCGATTGAAATGACTTCCCCTCGCTTGATCCGGAACGGGGAGGCGATGCTTTCGATCATCATGCCCTTGGATACATTCATCGAATGGTTCATGACGAGCGAATAATTCTGTAGAAATGCCAGGGCCGACGGATTCCAGTACATCGAGGTTACGTCGTAGGCGTCCGCCATGAACGACTCGGCAAGGGAGCTCGCTCTCGCCCCGCCGCCGTACGCCCGCGCACTATAATCTTCAAATCCCTGACCGAGGCAAACCCCGTTCAGGATGATGCCCAGGACCAGAACCGCTGTGCCGTGCATCGACCTCACCGTAAGGCTTCCGGGCCGTTCGCCGATGTCAATTGAAAACTCTGAAAAAGCCGAAGATGAAGATCGCATCCCGCATGAAGTCGGACAGTTCTCTGACGACGTTTCCCTTCTTCGGGACAAACACGGTATCACCCGGCCGGATTAACGGGAGTGCCTCGATGTTTCCATTTTCGATGTAGGATGTAAGATCAACCTCGACCGGTTCTCTTGTCGCGCCGCGCCGCAGAATCTTGATGTGGCGCAAATCGGACTCGGGGGTAGTTCCTCCCGCCGTAGAAAGAATCTCGAGAAGCGAGACGTCGTTCGTTATCGTATATGTTTCCTGCCTCGACACGGCTCCCAGGATGGCTACTTTCTGTGCAACGCCGCTCGATACCGTCACCGTCAGCTTCACCTCGCCTTGAATGTACTCCGCAAGTTTTTGACGCAGATTGTTGCTGAATTGCAGCTTCGTCAGGCCGGCCGCGGAGAGCTCCCCGATCAGCGGAATGGCGATCGATCCGCCCTCCTTCACATTTCCCGTGGCATTGAACTCCGGGTAACCCCAGACAGAAATCTGAATCTGATCTCCCTGTCGAATGACATAATTATCGGCTTGCGCTTCGGCCTGAATGTTTCTGCTACCCGATCGCATGATCTGGGTGAAACTTTCTTTCGTGATATCATCGGAGGCGCATCCCGAGCATAATCCGGCGAAAAGTGCACAAGTGACAAATGTGAGAGCGATCTTCATTTAGTATAGAGGAACGTTCGAGGGAGTGAGCTCCCACTCATTCGGCAAATAACGTGCCAGACCGAAGAGGGGCGAAATGACCGTTTCCAGATGCCTCACCGGCGTTTATCCAGGCCAGCGACCGATCATCCGGGACCGGCCGATCTAATGCTCTGCTTCACATTTCTCCAACAATCAGGTAAATGGCGACGACCGGAACAAAAAGTGGGAAATTCTTACACACATTTGCCTCTGATATCTTCGGAGTGTGTAAGAATTACCCGCTTCTCCTCCCTCTTTGATTGTAAGCGGCACGGAGTTCCGCGCCTTCAACGTCGGCAGTTTTAATAGTGCTCCTTTCCGTCTCAATTTAGCGTGTAAAAAGGTGGCACATTAATTGCGCATGACCGGGCAGACGTTCTTATACTGTCCCATTCAATTCATCCCGAAAAGAAAGGTTCTACATTGCGCCCCGCTCAACTGACGCTGCGCGAGTTAGTCGCAGTATTTCGCCGCCGGAGGAAATATTGGCTCATCCCGGCGATCATCGTTTCAATCCTCAGCATTTTCGGCGCCATCATTCTTCCCAGCAGGTACGAGTCGTCGACGACGATCCTCGTCCAGCGCGACGAGATTCTCAACCCGCTGATCAGCTTTGAGATGGCGGTTACCATCGCATCCGAAGACCGGCTGCGGACGTTCAACGAGGTCATTTACAGCCAGACGACCATCCAGAGATTAATCGACACGCTTCACCTCGGCGTCAAGAACGCTACCGAGGAACAGCGGCAGTCTCTGGTTGATGTCGTGAAGCGCCAGATCGCCACTGAACGGAGGGGCTCCGATTCATTCAGGCTCCTGTATACCGACACGGAGCCGGTTCGCGCCCAGAAGGCTGCGGAAATGCTGTCGAATTTATTTATTGCGACGATCCTGCAGGTCGAAGGGCAGCGGAATGAGAATACGGTCAGATTCTTCGAGGGCAAGCTCGAGGAAATCCGGCAGAAGTTCGACGCGAGCCAGAAACAGGTTGTTTCCAGGCTGAGACAACAAATCGACGTCATGCCGGCGGAAAGCCGTGCGGCGTACGGGCAAATGGATGCACTCGAGAGGCAGCTCAATGAAGTCGACGCGCGCATTAAGAGCTATCAGCAGGAGTTGATCGTGCTGCGCACCTCTCCCGAGGCATTCCGCACAGACAGCGGGAAGCAGGCCCTCTACGACCTCCAGCGAGCGGAGATTCCGTACGTGGGCGATCTTCGAGCCCTGATGACAAAGTACGACGATTATATCAGAAGATATACCGTCAAGTACCCCGAGGTTTCGAAGCTCGAGAAACAGATCGCCGATCTGCTTATACGCATGCAGAGCTCGCTGCAAAGCGAACTCGCCAAACAGAGTCCGCAGCGATGGGATCTCGAAAGGCGGCGCACGAT
Source organism: Bacteroidota bacterium (assembly GCA_035635475.1). Lineage (GTDB taxonomy): Bacteria > Bacteroidota > Ignavibacteria > UBA10030 > SZUA-254 > VBOC01. The sequence goes on from DASQAZ010000001.1 coordinate 23,866, forward strand.
GCTCGTAGAGGAAATCAAGCAATCCTCCATCAGCCAGCACGTCAACGAGGACAAGTCGTCGGATTACGAGATCTACCGAAAACTGTACGACGAGATGAAGGTCAAACTCGAACAGGCGCAGACCACACGGGATCTGGGGAGCAGGGCCGCGAACCAGTTCATTATTCTCGACCCGGCCCTCGTTCCGGTCCATCCGTCGAAGCCCAACCGCCCGCTGATCGTCCTCGGCGGGGTTTTTTTCGGGCTGTTCATCGGATTCGTCGGGGCCATCATTAAGGAGATGGTCGATACAACCGTCCGCGTGCCCCACGATATAGAAATATACCGGAAGCCGGTCATCGCATTCATCATCGAGGGCGACGAAGGTCAATCCTTCTGAGCGTCCGACGCATCCCCCCTCAAAGAAATTTCAAGTAATCGGAAGAGAGTTGAAATGGATCAGGATCCCAAAATAAGGCCGGAGAACACCGAAACGGAAAGCGAGGGCAAGTCCGCTCCCAAAGGCAGCGACAACCGCCTTGTCCGGCTCATTAAATCGATTGTGGTCAACCCTGAAAAAGGCGGACATATCGACGACAGCGTCGTCAAATTCCAGTATTACAATTCTTTCAATTATTCACTCCTTCCGCAGGGACAAGACAACGTAAGCCTCACGCTCGGGATCACCAGCGCAAAGAGAGGCGAGGGAAAAACACTCGTCGCCAGCAACCTGGCCGTCTCACTCGCGATGGGCTCCCAGAAGAATACGGTTTTAATCGACCTTCACATCTCCAATCCGCGCCTCCACGACGTTTTCGGAGTTGCGGAATCTCCCGGGTTGATGGAAGCGCTCAGTAACGGGGAAATCCACGTCTCGCAGACTCTGGTGGACCATCTCTCGATTCTCAGCGCAGGCAAATGGATGGGACGCCAGTTGAGTTTTTCCCAGCCCCGGACGGCCGAAAACATTCCGGCCCGTTTTTTCGCCGAGCACTCTCTGGGCCTCGATCAGCTCGCGTCCTTCCGCGACGTGATCTATTCGCTGGAACAGGAATTCGAATTTATCATCGTCGACATGCCGTCGATGGAATCGGAGGAAGTGCCGGTTCTCTATGCCAACCAGTTAAACGGATTGATTGTCGTCATCCAGAGCGGCAAGACCAAGCAGGAAGACCTCGACGCCATGTTTCACAAAGTGAACGAGCGCCAGGTTCTCGGATTCGTCTTCAATCGCTTCAAGAATACCCAAGACTAAGGCGGCGTCCCCCCGATGCTCACCCTGGACGGGACAATTTTCATGCTGATGGTTGCGATCCTGATCGGGAAAAAGACGCGCCGCTATACCCTGTTCAGTTATTTCCTCATTGTTCTGATCGCCCTTATTGAGGTTGGCCTGGTTCTCTACGATATGTACACGATGCCGATGCCAAAAATATGACCCCGGATCCGAAGACTGCCATCGCAAAATTCGGACCGCTTCGCACGGCTCCGGCCCGGCCGGACGGACGAAGCCCGGTTCGGGGGCGGGATAAGCTCCTTGCGGGCATTCTGATCATCCTGGTTCCGCTCCTCGTTTCCACCGTCCTCATCCTGTCGTACGGCGACCTCCTCGCCTGCGTCGCCGTGATCGGAGCGCTCGCAGTACTCGCGATCACGTTTTATCGGATTGACTGGGGGTTCTACATCTTTATTGCGGTGGTTCTCGTCCTCGACCAATATCCGATTCCGGGGATTCAGACGTTTACGACGATGGTCCCGTATTTTCTGAATCTGAAGGAAATCGGTTCAATGGAATCCGCGGGATTCGCGGTTGTGAACGTGCTGGAGCTTCATCTTCTCTTTATTTTCCTGGTCTGGTTCGTCATGCTCGCGGTTCGAAGGGAAACAATGCTCAGTCACGTTCCCGTGTGGGCCGTTGCGCTGATTTTTCTGGGCGCGCTCGCACTGTCATTTGTGCACGGTATGCGAATCGGCGGCGATTATCTCGTGGCGCTCTGGGAGCTCAGGGCCCTGTGCTACTTTCTGATCCTGTATTTCTTCGTACCGCAGATCATCCAGACAAGGAGCCAGGTGCAAACCCTCATGTGGATCGTCATCGGGGCGATCTCGTTCAAGGCGATTCAGGCATGCCAGCATTTCGCCGAACTCGGCTTTACGTTCGCGGGGCTGCCGACGCTCACCAGCCATGAAGACCCGGTCTTTATCGTCACCCTGATCATCTTCCTGTTCGGGTTATCGGTGTTCGGCGTTCGCAACGGACAGCATCGCGCGTTGAAACTCCTTCTCCTGCCGCTGTGCTTCGCCTTCGTGGCCGCGCAGCGGCGTGCGGCCTATGGCGCCTTCATTGCGACCACCATCGCGTTCCTGGTCCTTGTTCCGAAAAGGCCGCTCCTAAGGTATGTAAAGTTTATCGTGCCGGTGATCTTCTTACTGGCGATCTATGTCGCAGCATTCTGGAGCAGCGAGAGTCAAATCGCCTCGCCGATCCGGCTTTTGAAAACATCCCTGTCCTCGGACCAGGAAACGGCGGCCGACCGGTATTATTCGAATCTGTACCGCGAGTACGAACGCTACGACCTCGCGATGACGGTGCGCCGGGTGCCAATCAAGGGGACCGGCTTCGGAAACATGTATGACCAGCCCATCTGGCTGGAGAGGATGCCGATGTCCTTCACATTGAGGTCCTTCATACCGCACAACGAATTCCTGTGGCTTGTCGTGAAGATGGGCGCGATAGGCTTTTTCACTTTTTGCCTTTTTTTTACGGCCTACACGTTCTATGCCTCGTCTGTTTTCTCCCGGTTGACAGATCCCTACCTGAAATCGATCTGCGCGGTGATCGTGATCGTCGGTATTGACCAGATCTTCGTCTCGTATTTTGACCTTCAGTTGACGTATTACCGGAACATGGTTTACTTCGGAACCCTCATGGGGCTTTTGCCGGCGCTGGAAACGATCGACCGGGAGCAGCAAGCGCCCGTTCTTCCGGAAACCGCATGAGCGATTCCATGACAGGGCGAATCCCGCAAGGCGGGATGGTTCTCCTTGACACACGGATTGATAACATCGACGGCCGGACAGCGCTTGAGCGGGTTCTATCGTACGCCAAAAACGGAAACGGCGCGCACAGCGTTTACTTCACGAACGTTCACACGATCCATATTGCCCGGCGGGAACCCGAGCTTCTTCGCGCCCTGAACGCCGCCGACCTGGTCCTGCCCGATGGAAGCGGTCTGAAAATTGCCGGCAAGATCATTCGCAGCCCGATCATCGAGAATCTGAACGGCACGGATTTTACGCCGAGGGTCCTGGAGCACGCAGCCTCCGAGGGCCGGAGCGTCTACCTCCTGGGCGGAACTGCGAAAGCGGTCAACCTCGCGCGGGAACGGCTCGTGTCGCAGATTCCATCCCTGAAGATCGTCGGGTGCCGTTCGGGTTATTTTTCCCCGGAAGAAGAGTCGCTGATCCTCCGGGAAATCAACGAACGGCGGCCGGACATCCTTCTCGTGGCGTTCGGGACTCCGTTGCAGGAACAATGGATCGCCCGGCACGCGCCGATCCTGAAGGTCGGTGTATGCATGGCGGTGGGGGGCCTGTTCGATTTTCTCTCCGGAGAAAAGAGCCGGGCGCCCCGGTGGATCCGGAGCTGCGGATTCGAGTTCATGTATCGCTTCCTTCAGGATCCCCGATCCAAATGGGAACGAATATTCGTGGAGATTCCCCTGTTTCTTGCGCTGATCCTCAAAAGACGATTCCTCGCCAACGGGTCCCGATGAACCGCGAGATCGCACAGTCGGTCACGAAAAACACGGCGGTCATGATGGGCTCGCAGCTCATCACCTGGACATCGAGCTTCGTATTGATGCTCTTCCTGCCGCGCTATCTGGGAAGCGAGGCATACGGAAAGTTATTCCTGGCGCTATCGGTCGCCGCCGTCCTTCGAATATTCGTTGAATTCGGAGGGCACTTCTATATCACCAAGCATGTGGCGCGCGATTTGGACCGTACGCCGCGCCTCTTCGTCGACTCCGCGGCGTTAAGAATATTCACGTGGGTGATCACCCTTTTTCTCGCGGGCGCATTCTTGTGGTTCGCCGGCTATCCGGCGGACGTGAACCTCCTCATTGCAATCTTCGCCATCTCTCTGTCGTGGGAGATGATGACCGATGTGCTGCACCGGTGCTTCCAGGGGCATGAAGTAATGAAATACACGGTGGTCGGAAATGTCGCCGAGAGAGTATCGCTCACGCTCATCGGCGTCAGCGCACTCCTCCTCGGCGCCCCGGTCGTCGCCGTCGGCATTATCATGGCAGTCTCCACGTTTCTCAATTTTTTTATCTCCACGCGGTTCGTGCCCAAAATCATGTCCGCCCTCCCGAAGGTCGATTTTGGCGAGGTCAAACGCATCGCGAGGGAGAGCGTGCCTTATTTTCTCCACTCCCTCTTCGGGGTGATTTATTACCGGATCGATGCGGTCATGCTTTCGTTCCTGACGCCCGCCGCAGTGGTCGGCTGGTACGGCGGAGCCTATCGTTTCTTCGATATCGTGATGTTTCTTCCAAGCATCTTCAGCACGGCGGTGTTTCCTGTTTTTTCCAGGCTCTGGTCCGACAAGAGCGACTCCATCGCGCGTACGGTGCAGAAGAGCCTCGATGTCGTCATCCTCGCCGGAATCCCCATCAGCATCGGGGGGGTCCTTTTTGACGATGAGATCATTTCGCTCTTTTACGGTCTGAAGGAATTCGCGCCGACGGTTCTCCTGCTGCGAATATTCTCGGCGGGAATGCTCCTGATTTACATCGACTTTGTGCTGCTGCCCTTGATGTTCGCTTTCGATAAGCAGCGGAAATTATCTGTCATGGCATTCCTTGCAATGCTGCTGAACACGGGTCTTAATCTGGTGATGATACCGTTGTTTCAATCTAAATACGGGAATGGAGGGATCGGGGCTGCGTTCGCGACGCTGCTGACGGAATATTTTCTTCTGGTCTGCGCCACACTGACCCTTCCCAAAGAAGTCTTCACCCATTCGAATCTTCTCACCGTGATCAAAGGCTTCGCGGCCGGAGCGGTGATGGTGGGCGTCGTTACGGTTCTAAGCGACCTGCAGATTCACTGGACGATCCAGGCCCTGCTCGGCGTCCTGGGCTACGGCGCGGCCCTGCTTCTGATGAAAGCTGTCGACAAGGACGAGATCGAATTGCTGCTGAGCGTCGTGAAGCTCCGGAAGCACGAACGGATTTTTGCCATCCCGGCAGAGCAGGAAATTCAAGCCTGAATCTCATGACGAACGGCGAGACATTGAAAAAAGCAGGGAGCGCGGTGAAAAAGATTTGTATGATCCTGTATCACTCAAACCCATCCGCGTGCCCTCCGCTGTTTCATGCCGCGATTTCATTCGCGAAGCGGGGAGTATTGGTGGAGACCGTCTGCGTTTCATCGGATCCCGACTACCCCATGCTCGAGACGATCACCGAGGGGTACCAGATTCGGCGATTTTATTTCCGGTCGCAGGTTTTCTTCCATCGCCACTTCGGGTTATCACCGTCAAATCAGCTCGTGGCAGGGCTGCAGTACGTGTGCAGCTACGGCGAATTTTTGTTTAGAAGCTGCGCGATGGCCTGGAAGGCGCGGGCGGATATTTATGAAGCACACGATCTTCCGGCGCTGCTGCCGTCGTATATCGTGGCCCGGCTGAGGAGAAAGCCCCTCGTCTTCCATGCGCACGAGCTCTATCCCGAGATGATCGCGAAAATGCGGTTCGCGCGGCTCTGGAAGCTGCTCGAGAAGATCCTCGTCCCGCGCGTCGACCTCGTCGTGACCCCCGAGGAAAACAGGTCCCGCATTTATTATTACGAATATCATTCGAAGCGCATGCCGCTGACGGTTCTGAATTGTCCTCC
>DASQAZ010000002.1:0-2228 GCA_035635475.1 Bacteroidota bacterium
GGATCGCGTATCCCGTTTCCGTTAATATCGTTGTAGCTGCTTCCGCTGATCAGTCCGGGGCGAGTGAAATACTTGATTGCAGCGAGGGCATTCAGTATTCCCCATCCCATGAGATTATCCGGCGAGCACACGTTGCTCGCCGTCTGGCGCATTGCCTCGCGAACCTGGATCGGTGTGAGCGTCGGATTCGCACAGAGAACGAGAGCCGCGACGCCCGCGGAGAGGGGGCATGAGAACGAGGTGCCGCTCGCCCCTCCGTAGGAAACGGTGTCGGTCGCGCTCGCGACCCTGACCCCCTGACCCATCGCCATCACATCGGGCTTCGTGCGACCGTCTACGGTTGGGCCGTACGAGCTGAAAGATGTCCGGATTCCGGTAGAAGTCACGGCCCCGGCGGTGATGACACTGTCCCCGTCGGCTGGCGCGATGAGGGTATTCGGCTGTCCCGCCCTTGCCTGCGCATCGTTTCCCGCGCTGTTCACAACGACGATCCCAAGGGCGACTGCGCGGTCGGCAGCTCTTGTGATCAATGCCGTATGGCCGTCCATATCGGCCCAGGTGAGACTGGTGTAGGGCGCGTCAAACGTCAGATAACCGAGCGACGTGCTCGTCACGTCGACGCCGAGGCTGTCCGCCCATTGGATCGCCGCTGCCCAGTTGTCTTCCTCGATGGGCGTCTCACTCGAATCATTTTCCGTGCGAGCCAGAATGAAGCTTGACTTAAATGCAGGTCCTATCAGGCTTCCGGATTTGTTGCCGCCAATCGTTGAGAGCGTATTAACACCGTGAAAACCGAAAGGGTAGTTGGGATTATTTGGCTTGACGCTTACCTTGTGATCGACAAAGTCGTACGTTGCGATTATGGTCATCGAGTCGAAGGCCTGGTGAGCGAGATTGCGGAAACCATTGTCGAAAACGCCGACTATGACTCCCTGCCCGTAGAACCCCAGATTGTGCACGGCGGGCACATTGATCTGGTTGACCTGTGTAAACGATGGGCCGTAATCCAGGACCTGGGTGCCGGATGGAGCTAGCTCGACCGGGGTATTCTTAATAGGCTGGGGTTGCTCGTCGTCCTTGCGGGTTCGCCACCGCCCGACAAGTTCGACTTCAGTCACGAACGGCAATTTTCGGATTTCTTCGATCTGTGGCTTTGTGGCCATTGCGCTCACTGCGTTGAACCACTTGAGCCGGTGACGGACGGAGGACGCGATGGAGGCGACCGATTGGACATACGACTCTTCAACGGGAAAATCCTGATCGTCGATCACATGTGCGGCATCCCGCACTTTCGACCGCCTCCAGATCGAGCGGTCGGACACCAATGGGACGGGTTTCTGCGGTCTCGCAAATCCGAATTTGCCTTTGTCCTTGAACGAGACGAGGATCAGAGTGGGGGTGTTATCCGGAATAGATGAATATTGGCGCGTGAGGAGCTTGCCGAGTGGAGCCTGCGCCGAAGCCGTCGCCACCCCGATAAGCACACAGAATAAGAGTGCTTTCACCAAACCCCTCAAATGAATGAATCCGCTTTACGGCAAGGCCATCTATTGGGAAAACGTATGAAAATTTGGCCGGAATGTCAAGAAAAAATGTCCGGAACCGGCAAAAGCGCAAAACAATTCGCGAAAAGCGCCGCCCCCAGCCGACGGTTAGCGTAATTTGAATTCCCTCCCCCATTTCAGTATCTTTTCACATGGAGACGCTCGGGAAGGGACAGGCGAATCTGAAGCTAAACACAGGGGTCGTGGAGAAGATGCTCATTCAGTTCATCCGCGACGAAGTTCGCAACGCGGGCTTTTCCAAGGGGGTGGTGGGCGTTTCGGGGGGTGTCGATTCGGCACTTGTCCTGATTCTCACGGCCAAGGCCCTCGGCCCGGAGAACACGCTAGCTCTCCTCCTGCCCTACCGGACGAGCAGTCCCGACAGCATCGATGACGCCCAATCGGTTGTCCGGTTGACCGGAGTACGGAGTGAAACAATCGACATCACGCCGATGGTCGATGCCTATCTCAGCCGCGACGGGGAAATGGACGATGTGCGCCGGGGGAATGTCATGGCGCGCCAGCGGATGATCGTGCTCTACGACTTATCGGCTCGGGAGCGGGCGCTCGTGATCGGGACAAGCAACAAGACTGAGGTGATGCTCGGCTACGGCACCCAGTACGGAGATACCGCGTGTGCGATCAACCCCCTCGGCGACCTCTATAAGACGCAGGTCTGGCAAC
>DASQAZ010000003.1:0-15857 GCA_035635475.1 Bacteroidota bacterium
TCTGTTGTAAGCTGATAGCGGTACTTCGTCGCGCCCGATGATGAATTCCATAGGAAGGTGACCGTTGTCGCCTGCCCCGTTGCATTGTTCACAGGTGAGAGAAGGGCCGGGGCAGCGGGAGGCGGGATCGATGTCGTGAAACTCCATGTTGAGGAAAATGCGCTCGTCCCGGCGTTGTTCTTTGCGTTCACATGCCAGTAATAGGTCGTAGTGCCCGACAGCGAAGTCACCTGCCGCGACATTGCGGTCAGCGTCGAATCGTCCACGACGAGGGTACTGAACGCGGAGTCGGTCGACAACTGAAGACGGTAGGAGCTCGCAGCGGCAGAAGCGTTCCAGGTCAAATTCACTGTTGTCTGTTGGCCGGCGGCCCCGTTGGACGGTGTCGACAGTACGGGCGGCGGGGGCAGGGGTATGCTGCGGTTGACGACATATCCCAATCCATATCGCGTGGTTGTGGCAATCGGCCGGCCATTCTGCCAATCGATCTCCAGCATCTTCCTTGAGTTCCTTAACGCTGGGAGCCTGGCAACGACCGAGCGCGTAGCCGTACTAATCACATCCCCCGACTCGCCGACGTAGACGAATCGGCCGTCCCGGCTGTGGTGCAGCCACCCCTCCCGCAGACACTCGTACGTGCAGCCCGAGTCGTTACCCGTCAGAAGATTGACCAATTTGATGTCCGCAACCTTTGTGGGAGCGCTATTCTGAAAAATTCCGCTCACGTCGAACACATGGACGTAACTATTCGGTTGGTCACAGACGTAAAGCTCCCTCTCATCCGGGGACAGCGAAATGCCATGGGTGGGGGAGTCGCAGGATCCGCAGTTGGAGAAACCCATCGTCGTCAAGTCGATCTTGTAGGGGACCAGACCCGTCGAGAGATCGCACACCTGGAACCCAAGAAGGCCTGTAATGGCGACGAACGCGAATGTCTCAGTGCCGTTAACCGTAAACGGGCGAATTCCGCTCATGAATCTCCCAGCCCGTTTGACCACCTGGTAACTCGCTGTGCTCGCGACGTACAGTGAGTCGGGGCCGACGTTATTGTGGTTCCGATCACCCAGATACACATGCGCTCCGTCAAGAGATACAACCGTGTTGTGCGGGCCGTAGCCGGACGTAACAATGAAGCCCTTCTCACTCCCATCGCTCGTGTTGATTACATACCACTTTCCATCGCTGCTGAATTCTCCAGCGGGCATGAAGATTGTGGTGCCGTCCGGAGTAATCGCGTGACTGTCGATCCCGTGGTTGTAATGCATTATCCAACCGACGCTGTCGCGGATCAGATTGTACTGTAGGAGCGAGCCGTTTCCGTTGGGTCCTCCATCACCCCCGTAACTGATGTAGAGCATTCCGTCGTTCGGGCTCACGGCGGCGCCCCTGATTCCTCCCGGATCCGGCACGGGGAAAGTCCTCACGAGGGCGTGCCCGCCGTCGATATCATATACGAAGATCCATCCTTCAAGGACTGCATACTCTAAATGATGAACTGTCGCATTCCCGTTCGCCATGGTAGTAAAATTCCACGGCGTGGAAAATGTGCTGACCCCCGCATCGTTACTCGCCCTGACGCGCCAATAATATTTCTGGGAGTCAGATAACGACAAACGTTGAGTGGAAGTCGTCGTGAATGTTGAATCGTCAAAAATGATCGACCCGAATAACGAATCTGTCGCAGCCTGGAGACGGTACGATGTCGCTCCGATTGAGGAACTCCAGGTTAGAATCGGTGCCGTCCATTGATCGAGAGCTCCATTGGCCGGGGAGATGAGCACCGGAGCTGGGGGGGGCGGGACCGGGCTCCCGGGTCCGGAGCTCACCCTAAAGTTATCGAAGATCACCGGCGTGGGGAAAATGCTGCCGCGGATGGCAAAATACCACTGCTGCGGCCTATAGATTGTATCTCTCACCGAAAGGATTTGAACATTATTCACCAAAGCCGCCATTGTCTGGTTATCGCAGAGCACGCGGAAGGTGATCACATCTCCGGGGTTTACTTCAAACAATGTTTGAGCAAGTACGGATGAATTCGCATAGCCCGGTCCCACCCTGTGAATCTCAATGATATCTTGTCCGGATTGCTCTAAATACCGGAGGCGGTACCCGGTTCCAGTGTTGTAATCTTTATTGTTCATGCGCCCGTAGATGAAGAGCGAGGTGTAATAATAACTTGCGCTCTTCTGCACGAGCGTCAGGCTCGCCTCGGCCCCGCCGGTGACGAGCGAATCCCAGACGACACCCCCAAAATTATTTGGGCCGGCATTGCTGAACGGCCTGATGGCGTTTGAGGCAATCACCATCGAGCCGCCGTTGGGCTGATTCTGGATGAGAACCCATTTATTCGTTCCCGGTAGCGCACGGTCGGGGAGATCAAAAGCATCCCGCAGTCCGCCAAACGGAAATGTCGTGAAGGCCCTCGTGTTTGAAGGTGGCGAACTGCCTCCCGCATTCAGCGCATTGACGCGCCAATAATATGTTGTGGCACCGATTAATGACGAGACCTGTTTCGAAGTCGACGCGATGGTCGCGTCAAAGACGACTGTGTTGAAGAGCGAATCGAACGCCAGCTGCAGGCGGTACGTCGTGGCGCCGCTCGAGGGGTTCCAGCTCATGGTGAGCGGCGTTGATTGGCAAGTCGCGCCGCTAGCGGGCGATAGAAGTACGGGAGCCGCCGGAAGCGCGACAACCGTTTTAAAATTCCATGCGGTTGAGTACGCGCTCTTGCCGCCGGTATTGATCGCCCCCACATGCCAGTAATATTTTGTGTTATTCGCCAACGGGCCCGCTTGCCGGGATGTTGCCGTGACGGCCGAATCATCCAGGATAATCGTGGAAAATAATGAGTCTCCGGCTAGTTGCACGCGGTACGACGTCGCTCCGGCCGCCGAATTCCAACTCAACGTCAATGTCGTGGGTTGATTTGCCGCCCCGTTGATCGGCGAAAGAAGTGTGGGCTGGGCTGGAGGCGGAACCGTCGTCGCAAAGTTGCGCGACGGTGAGAATGCGCTGGTTCCCCCTTTGTTCTTCGCGTTGACATGCCAGTAATACGTGGTGGTTCCCGCCAACGGTCCTAGCTGTCGCGATGTCCCTGTGATTGTTGAATCATCGTGAATGCTGGTACTGAACAATGAGTCGGTCGACACCTGCAATCTATACGACGTTGCGGTGTTCGACGAGTTCCACATGATGGCCAAATTTGTCGGTTGCACGATTGCGCTATCAATTGGAGACGCGAGGGCCGGTGCGAGAGGGGGTGGCGGCGGCGGTACGCCAATCACGGTGATCGTCGGTGCTGCCGTGTAGTTGCCGGCGATATCAAACGCCCGCGCGGCGATCCTTTGCGAGCCCAGTGCTCCCCCGGCATTCCATAGAACCGTGTAGGGCGTCCGAATCGCCTTCGCGACAACGTATCCATTGAGAAGAAAATCGACTCTTGCGATTCCCACGTCATCCGACGCTTGCGCAGCGAGTGTGACGAAGCCTATGACTGTATCGCCGTTAGCCGGTGAGATGAGTGTGATCATCGGCCTGACGGTGTCGCCGACGGATGGAGAAATTGTTCGGCCCGCTGCGGCCCCAAGAGTGTTTGAGAGTTCATTCGGATCTCTTCCGAGCGGCGGATCGAACAAATATCCTTCGCCAACCCCAAACATCATGATACCCCCCAGCCCGTGGCGCGCGGCAAATTCTGCTTTCAGTCTGAGCGATAACGTATCATCATACGTAACAAATTGATTTTGTCCCGGATCGCTGATATACGGGACTTTCGCTGTGTCCTGCCAATAGACGGTCCCCGTCGGAGAAGTCTTATCCTTATTGACAACGTCATTGTAGAATCTGTTCTGATAATTGTTGTTCGGGGTCGCATTGGGATATGCGGCGCCAAAAAACATCCGTCCATATAGAGGCACTCCAAGACCGAATTTTGATGCGGGGATGGAGCCGTTGTTGGCGATCCACGACATGACGCCGGAGCTGTCATCACCTCCATTGTAGCCGGGATAGAGCGGCGCGTACAAGGGTGAGTTGAATGTCGTGCTACTACTCCACTTCCCGCCCTGATCGTATTCCATGAGATTGATGTGATCGGCCGTGGCGGCGAGTGTATCCGGATTCCAATTGATTGAATAGGAAGACATCACGTCGACCGTAATAATGCCGCGCGGATTCCACGTAGAGAGAGTGTCACGCAAATAATGCAGGATCCTTCCCCAACCCGCCTGTTGAATAGGTCCGGGTTGAGGTTCGAGATCAACATCGGCGCCGTCATATCCCTTCGACAGCATATAGGTCGCAACATTATGAACCCATGATTGGATGACGGTGTCGCCCTGCGCCGCGATTGAATCATATCCGAGCCCGGTATTATCGCCCAGCTCCATTAAGACTTTCACATTATTACGATGCGCAATGGCAATCAGGCTGTCCTGGTAACGGATGCCGTCTACGCCGACGTCCCATTCCTTTGCGATCGTATAGTACGGGTACGTTCCCGATGGGTAAAAGCCGCCGAAGTGAACCACGTGCGTCATCGAGGACCAGGGGAGTCTCCATGGCGGCACGCCGTAGTGCCACCAGTACCCGTAATGGCCGTCGACCCACATCGAGGACGAGGCCGTTACGTGAGACGCGTCATTCTTCGATGGTCTCTCGGACGATACGCCGAAGACATGGACAAGGAGAGTACCTGCGATGGTAGGAAGAAGAATGCGGATTATAATTGAAAACCGGAGAACTTCCGACACGTGGTACCGTTGCGATGAAAGGGTGGTGTTAATCCGACTCTCCCGCACTCAGGATGCGATTGGAGGGCCCCCTTCAGTATCGCGTCGGTGAGAGTCGCTTGGACAGACAGACGGAATATACGCTTTCACATCGTTATATGCAATGGGTCAATCCAGATTTGCGGCAACGACGGATCCGCCGTTATTTCATAAGGATAGCCTTTCCTGTTTGCATAAAGTCGCCGGCGGTCATGCGAAAGAAATAGAGCCCGCTTGGAAGACGGCTCGCCTCCCATTGCACGCTATAAATGCCGGGAAGTCTGACTTCATCTACCAGGGTTTCGATGAGCTGGCCCAGCACGTTGAAGGTTTGCAGCCGGACGTTTGCCGATCTCGGCATGGAGAAGGAGATCGTAGTAGAAGGATTGAACGGATTCGGATAATTCGGCTTAAGGGAGAAATTTTGCGGCATTTCCCCGATTCCGGCTGATCCGTCACCCGGCGGTGACGGCGGCTCTTCGCCTGTGGGTGTGATGATAATGCGATCCGCGGCAGATGCCACTGACGACGATGAGAGAATAAGCTTCCCGGACTGGCCGGCCTTCACCCAGTAGCCATTCCCGGGAACGATCGTCCCCGCGACCGCGTAACCCGCACCGTACCCGAAGAAATTCGATGTCGGGATGTTCGGCGGCAAGGAGCTGATTGCCGTGACCGGCACCGGGGAGCTGATCGAACCGACGAGATTCCACCCGTCCTGAACGTCGAGTGTGTCGGCCGGGATTGAATCTCCATGAATATTCGATGTTTGATCTGCTCCGAATTTCAGCCAGTATCCGATTCCATTCGACAAAGAATCACGCATGGTATACCCGTCGGTTGAGTTGTATGCAAATGCCTTCGAGATCGCCGTCGGGAAAAGTATCCCCTTTCTCGGATCTGCCACCTTCAGCGGTACCGAGATCAACTTCCACGTTGCCGGATTCAAATAGGTGAAATGCCACACCCCGGACCAAGCGCTCGACCCTCCGGCGTCTCTTGCCCGCACGCGCCAATAGTAGATGGTGTTATTTGTCAGTCCGCTGAACTGGCGGTTCGTGTCCGCAAGCGATGAGTCGTTGAGTACCAACACGCTGAAGACTGAATCTGTTGCACACTCGATCGAATACGATGAGCTGGCCGAAGAAGCGCGCCACCGGAACGTAGCGGGCGAACTTTGCAGCAATGAAGCGTTCGGCGGGGCAATGAGCCCCGGGGCCGCGGGGGACGGAGGAACGGGATATGGATTCCACCAATTCCCCGAAAGAACGATCATCGCGAGCATCTTCAGGGTGTTGCCGTAGTAATCGTTGCTGTTGAAGTTTGTTGTGTCGACGTTTGTCCACAACTTGTTAAGCCACGGTTGATTCCCGGAATCGATCATCGCACCGACGGCAAACGGAGCGATGAACGCCATCGAGATGTCAAACGTGTCAATCGTGGCGCCGTTGAGGCGGTAACCTGCCCGGATATTCTCTGGGTTGTCCCCGGTCTTTGCCCGGATGAACTCGTTGATCTTCTTGACGGCATTGTAGGCCCGCGGCTCTCCCGAGATCAGATAATCAACTGCCAAACGGAACGGATCGCGGCAGGCGTTGTAGGAATAGTGCCCATCATAGGCAGATTCGAGGTAGTAAGGGCCCGCGGGCGCCGGGCTTGAGCTGACGTGGCGGATGAAATCCGGAATCAGGCCCGTCGCCGGGCTGAAATTTGTCTGCATCGCATCCACGAGCGAGTAGCAGCGATTCAGAACGCTTCCCCACGACGTATCGCCGGTTGCAATCTCAAATGCGCGGAAGTGATTGACGAGAAAATCGGAGGTCCGGGTATCGTCGTACCTCGTATCGCCCGGGATCGCCCAGTCGCCGAGCTTGACCGCGTGGGTTGCGGGATTGATTTCATCCTGCCGGATTGCATTGATGATACGCAGTGCCGCCTGAAAGTAGTTGACCCCGCCTGTGCTCCCCCATTGCTTGTCGGCCAACAGCAGCCCATAGGCCATGTCAAGATCGCCATCGGACGCCGAATTGCTGTCCGCACTGCTGACGCAGCCGCTTAGTTGTTTCCATGCCATCAGGTCGTGGTTAATCTCGCTCGGATGGGCGCGGTAATAATTGTACAGACCGTCGAAGTATGTTTGTGCGTTCGGATCGTAGCCGGCCATGAAGGCGGTAATCAGGAATCCGTATCCCTGCCCTTCGGAGACGCCAATGCCGTTCGGGATCTCCGTCCCGCCGGATATATAATATTGATTCGGACTGCATGCGGGAAGGAGATACCTTGCTTTCCACCGGTCGTAGTACGCGCGGACGGAATCGTCCAACGCCGCCGGGGTGATGTTGCCCGGTTTGATGGCGCCGTTTATGTATGCGGTGTGTTGCGGAAATGGCCGCGGCGGCGATTGAGCGAGTATCACACCCGTCAGCAGAAGGGCGAGAACTGACGATCGTATGAATGGACGGAAAGGACTATCCACTGCTCTTCTTGGGGCGGGAGAGATGATAATAAATAAGTATTGGCACTTCGACAAGTATGCCAAACATCTATGCGTTATTCCCGCAGGGGAGCTCTGCCAGATTCTCTGAGTTGGATTGGCTGATCATTACGCCGCATCGCCTTTTCTCCTGCGCAAGAGGAGAGACTCCCGAACCTTTTCGGCTAACAAGATTTTCAGCATTGATTGATACGGGATATCCTGCTTGTTGGCCAATATTTTTACTGCTTCGACGAGAGACTCCGGAAGACGGATGGAAATGGTTCTGCTGGAGGGCTTTAGTTCGGGGAAGAAACCGAGCTCAACCTTTGAAAAGTCAACATAGTCAGTCGCATCATGATCGGCCCAGAACTTCTCCTCAGCTGCCCGTGATTTAAACTTTGGAATCTTTTCGAGCTTTTTCAAGATAGACCTTCCTTTCTTTCTTGCTCATATCGCGCGCGGAAATGATGCGAACTCTGGACTTGCGTTGGGTGAAGACCACGAAAAGCAATCGATCATTATGAGTTCTGCCGAGTGCATAGAACCGGTTCTCCGTGGCCGAGTGCTCCTGGTCCGGAACGATGTACAGAGGCTGATTAGAAAATATCTCCTCACACTCCCACCAGGAAACCCTGTGACGGCGCCGGCTTTTCTCTCGATTCGCTTCATCCCATTCAAATCCGGAGAATTCCGGAAATCCCTTCATTGCGGTTGTGGTTCAGTTATGTATATGAATAATATATACATAAAAACGGCAATGTCAACTATGGGAGCAGGGCGGGAGGGTAGGTTATTCCGCCAGGAGTCGATTGCCCCCGACTGTCGGACAGCGGGGGCGGTGCTGTCGGTCTGATGCAAGCCGGATGCCCCGAGGAATCCGATCGGGCCTCGGTTGCGTTCGCAGCAGTGTTTCGGTCGGCTGAGGTCTATCCCTATTTTAAGATCATCATTTTTCTTACCTCGGTAAAAGTTCCGGCGACAAGCCGGTACAGGTAAACTCCGGTTGCGATATTATTTGCATTCCATACCGCGGATTTGAATCCTGCCTCCTGGACGTCGTCTGCGAGCGTTGCGACTTCCTGTCCGAGAATATTATAAATCTTCAGCGTTACACTCACGCTCTTCGGCAAATCATACCGGATGGTTGTGGAAGGATTAAACGGATTCGGGTAGTTTTGATAGAGCGCAAACGTTTTCGGCATGTCTGCGACCACGGCCGGGGAGAGCCTGAGTCTGATCGGGGTTTCGGCTCCCGTTACCCGGGTCTCTCCCGATCCCTCAAGTAGAATTACTTTGTGATCGAGAAGCAGAGACGCGCGACCCTTGCACTTCCACGAAATCGTGAGAGGATACCCTGCATTTGAGATCCGGATCGCCACCTCCCTCATCTTTCCCCGCTCCGCGACCTCCAGCATCCTGTTCGTCGAATATCTTACCTCAAGGACTTCGGGGGGAGGTTGCGGAGGGAGCTCAAACATACCGAGATCAAGGTCAATCGTAACGGTCGAGAAGTGCAATGTCCGTTCTCGCCCGTTCGCATCCCGGAAGGTAAGCGTGCTAAGATTCTGCACCGCATCCGGGGAGTCGGTCGCGCGGAGACTGGATTTCGTGGCGATCGCTGATTGACGGGTTGGCGGTATTGAGGCCGAGCCCGTACTCATGGCAAGCTTCCCCGCATTTCTTACTTTAATCCAGTACGCCCGTCCCGGCTTGAGTGTGTCCGCAATGAAATAGCCGGAACTCATCGAATAGCCAAAGAAGCCCGAACCTATTGCGGTCGGAGGGACTGGAACAACATTCGCAACACGCACCGGATAAGACAGGCATCCGATAATATTCCAGTTATTGTTGACGTCGAGCGTATCTCTGGAAATACTTGTGCCTGTGAACGCCAGGGTGTCCGGAGCAGGATATTTGATCCAGTACCCTACCCCATTCTTGAGACTATCCTTGCGCGCATAGGAGCCTTCATACGCGAAGGCGACAGATGTCGCTCCGGGATACAGAGATGTTTTCCTAAAATCACCGACAAGGAGCGGAACAGAAACCATGTTCCATGAATTTTCCACGAGATAGTCAACCGTCGTGACCGCCCCTCCGAGCTCACGGAGGCCGGGAATATAACCCCCCTCGGCGTTGGCGCCTCCGGAAGTCATCGCCTGAACGGCGCATTGGCCGATGGACGCCTGAAGCTGCACCCCTCCTGCGGCGGACTTTCCCCCTCCGTTATCGACAACGCGCCAGGGATGCACGACTGTTTGCGGCAGGACGCGACCGGCGGAGAGCACGGCGAGCAGAAGTGAGACTGTTAGTCCAATCTTCATACGCGAACTCCTCTCACTGAATTTTACCGACGTCATTTCTTTTCCAGCCGCGCGACTTTCGCTTGAAGTTCTTCGATGAGTTTTTGTTGCTCCTGAACTGCCTGAACAAGGATTGGAATTATCTCCATCGTCTTGACGCCCTTATAATCGACCGGCCCGGCGCTCGTTCCCCCTTTTCCATCCGGTTCAGGAGGATGTGTCGCAGTAACCACCAATTCCGGAAATACCTGCTCCAATTCTTGAGCCAGGAACCCAAAGTGTTTTCCAGCAGCAAACCCGAACCGATCATAGTCCCCTCCCGATTTGAATGTGAACGTGCGCGGCCTGATCATCATGATCTTGGAAAGGGCGCCGGAGTAGTCGAGGACGTTTTCCTTAAACCCGGCATCAGACGCGTGGATAAGATTGCCGGTGTACACTAGATCGCCACCTGCATAGACCCCATAGTTCGTCGTACCACCGGAGGCGAACCCCACGACTCCATAATGATTGGTCCCCCCCGCACCCTGCGCCGTTCCTTGGAGCCCGATCGGAGTTCCGGAGGTTGCCGTGTTGTCGAACCATCCTAAAACCCGGTCCGCTGCCTGGACTGAAAATTGGTAGGGTGGAGACGCCATACCGATGCCGACGTTGCCGCTGGCTGACTTGACGGTCACCGCCGGGCTTCCGCCTATGAAGCTGTTCGGATACAAATTAAGGTCGCCGTTCGCGCTGCCCAGCACGAAGCGCGCCCCGCCGGCACTCGTGTCTCGCAAAGTAAGGAAAGGCTGGTTCCCCGTTATGGCGAGACCATCCTGCGCCGCGATCTCCAGCTTGCTCGTAGGAGTGGCGGTTCCGAGGCCGACTCTGCCTGCCGAATCGACGCGCATTCGCTCATTGTTGTTCGTTCCAAACAGAATCGCGCCGTTTTCGTAATTCCACAGAAAGCCGTTAGGCCACGTATGAATCAGCGCGAGTCCGTCGAAGAGGGTCGATCCGCTCACGGCCTGAGTCAGGGCCAGCCGGGCTCCGGTAATGCCGTTGGACGAGTCGTTTATTTGCACCTGGGCAAAGGGCGTAGAGATCCCGAAGCCGACGTTGCCGGTATTGGTAATGGACATTCGATTGTGGAAGGCCGTGTAGAAATCAAGGCCCCACTGATTTCCCCCCGTATTTCTCTTGGAGGCAATGCCTTCTCCGGTATAATAATCGCTGCCAAAGGTCAAACCAGGAGAGAGAGCGCCGGCGTTGAAAGCCCAGGGATCAATGTCGAGGCTTCCGTTTCTATCCAGTTGCAATCTCTTTGCAAACCCGTTGGCCTGGTTCCGGGTATAGAAAGTCATCCTGGTTGGCACTGATGCCGGGCCGGGAGTGCTGTCGACGATGCCAAAAATCCCGGCCCCCGGCAGATAGGCGCTTCCATCGTGTCCAAGAAAATTAACCTGACCGAGGAAATCGCTTTGATTTACGCTTGTTGGGGTCGCAAGAGCGCCCCGTGATTTTGCAAGGTTTATACTCGGGTAGCCGCCACCGTCGGCATTTTGTCCCGCAACTCTGACCGCAACGTTACCATCAACTCCGGTTTCGTCGGCGATATCGAGCTTGAGGTTTGCAATTCCGCAGCTCTCGGGGGCAGAGCTGCCGATCCCGATCTTGCCGTTATTGTAATAGAGGTCCGCTCCCTTCGTGACCCACGGTGCGAGCGAATAGGGCGTGCTCGAAAGCTCCGATCGAGGTGAAAATGTCAAGGGATATGAAGGGCCGGCCGGGCCGTTCGATGCAACGACCTGTAAAAATAGCGGTTTATTGAATTGGAGGTTCAGCGGAGTTGTGCCGCCGAATGTGATGCTGAATGTGCCGCGCTGCACAGGGACACCGCTGTGCGCCTCCGTCCACAGCAAGCTGCCGTTGGTCAACGAGTCGTAGAGGCTGACCGTCAAATTGTACGCTCCGTCGGCAAGAGGAATGCCGCCGGTCGTGGTCAGCAATCCCTGGTACGACATTTTCAAGGGTAGCGATGTGGTGTTCACCGATAACGGCCTAAGCGAATGTCCCGTGAGGATCTGCTGTCTGCTGACGACGGCGCGTTCTTGGTCGGCACTGGCTCGCGGATCCTGACTGTAAACGGAGATACAGTCGACGAAGTGGAAAACGAGCAACAAAATGACAAACAGGAAAGACTTCATTGGAAATCTCCTTTCAGAATGATCTCTGTCGAATGTCCGTAAATACTGATATTCCGCTGAAGCGTGTTCGGGCGCGTCTTGTAAGCATCAACGATCAGCGTATCTCTTTGGCGGCTCCCTGGATGGGATGGACGAAAGAATATAACCTCTGCATGCGGGCTTGGCAATCACGCATTTGCGGGGATAGGAACCGGCGGGCGTAGGTGTTGACTCTGCACCGCTTTTTAGGTAGGTTTAAGCAGAAAAGCCAGCCTTTTCGCCAGACTACGTGAAAGGCGCCGGCTAGGAACTATCCCGCACCATGTCTTCTCACGTCAATCTCCTCAATATCGCCGTCGCGCTTTGGATCATGCCGTGGCCGGCATTCGGTCAGGGGCCCCAGGTTCTCCCGCTCGACAAGTATCTGATCAGTTTCGAACACATCCCCTCCCCAAGCTTCGGCAGGATCAACGCCATCATCAGGGATGACCGCGGATTTATATGGTTCGGGACAACAAGCGGTTTGTGCAAGTACGACGGATACCAGGTACGGGTCCAGACTGCCGGAACTCCCCCGGACGTCCTGCAGCAGCTGGTAACCGGGGTGATAAAGATGGGCGACGGATCTCTCCTGCTTGGATCCGGGAAAGGCCTCTGGACTTTTGATCCCCGGACGGAACAATCCGCCCCCTTTCTGCCCGGCGCGCGATTTTCCGAGACCCGCGTTAACGCTCTCGTCCAGGACAGCAGGGGCACGATCTGGATCGGCACAGATTCGCTGGGACTCTTCGGCTACGACCCCGGCACCCGAGTGCTTCGCCGCTACACCTCGGGCGACGGCCTGAGCAATGACGTGATCATGGCGCTTCTTCCCGATCGCCGCGGCAATTTGTGGATCGGAACGGTCGCCGGACTCGATGTTCTGGACGTGACGACTTCACGCATCTCCTCTTATCACGCTCACCCATCAGATCCCGCTTCATTGCAGTCGGATAACATCACCGCACTTTATGAGAGCGACAGCGGGGAATTATGGGTCGGCTCCCGCGCCGGGCTCGACGTTCTCGAGGAGTCTACGGGGCGCATTCGCCGCATGGATCTTCACTCGTATATTCGTCACACCGTTGGGGGGATAACGAAAGATGCCGCGAACAGGATGTGGATCGGGGCTTCAGATCTCGGACTTCTCACTTACTATCATGGAACTTTCGAGCAATTCTCCACCTTGAGCGATGTTGAACGCACCCTCGGTGCGATCACGGCGTTGTATCCGGATCCTGTCGCCACGAGCGCACAGGAACTTCTGCTTTGGATCGGTACGCGGAGCGGTGTAAACAAGATTCTCGTCTCGAAGAACCCGTTTGCTAACCATATCCGTAATCGGGACTCTCTCCAACTCGGGCGGGGTGCGGTACTCTCGTTGTATGAGGACCGGAAGGGAACACTCTGGGCGGGATTATGGGGGGGCGGCCTGGATGCGCTCAGGCGCAGCAATGGAACGTATCGACTCGCTGCAAATTTTCAAAACGATCCTTCGAATCCCGTGACGCTTCCGGATAACGACGTCGAATCCATCCTCGAAGACCGCACCGGCATTCTCTGGCTGGGGACTTTCAAGGGGCTTGCTGCGCTCGACAATCAACGGAGCGAGATGGTCATCGACACCCACCGGGAAGGGGATTCGACAAGCATCGCGAGTAACCGAATCAGCCGGATCTACGAGGATCATTCCGGAACAATCTGGGTTTGCACAAATAGAGGATTTTCTCAGCTGGTTCGATCGGAGGCCCCTCCGGAGAAGGGAGGACAGAGGATCCCTCATCGTTTCAGGAACTATCTCGATAATCCGTCGGATAACCCTCCCGAGGGCGGCACCTCCGTTGACGACATCATTGAGGACGAGGCGTCAAATCACTGGGTAGCGACATCGGGAAGAGGTCTATACAGGCTGGGATCCGACGGGACGTTGGCTCGGTTCGTTTTTCCGGGGGACTCCACGGGGGTTGGAAAGAGCTGGATATATGCTCTAACCGAGGATCGCAATGGCCTGATCTGGCTCAGCACGGGCCGGGGACTCGTGTCCTTCGACCCGCGAACAGGTTCATTCGCACAAGTGTCGCCCGACCAATTTCAGAACGCTCACATTTTCGGAATTGCCGCGGATGCAGCAGGGGACTTGTGGCTGTCCACCGGCGTCGGATTGGTGAAATACAGTCCGAAGACGCAGGCGTTCATGAGATATGACAAGGACGACGGGATGCCCTTCACCGAATTACTCTCCGGGTTCTTCAGGAGCCGGCGCGGAACGTTGTATGTGGGAGGGCTTGACGGCTTCACGGAGTTCTGCCCCGAAAGCGTGGTTACGGCCTCCCGTCCTCCGGAGATTTCGATCACTGCGTTCTCGGTCTTCGGCAAGGAACTTAGCGCCTCGGCCGTGAACACCGGGGAAATTCGACTCGGCCATGACCAGAACTTCTTTTCGTTTTCCTTCGCCGCGCTCGATTACGTCAAGCCGCTCCGGAACAGATTCACCTACAGGATGGTCGGTGTGGACAAGGGGTGGATAGACGCCGGGACGCGAAATTATGCGAGCTATACAAATGTTAATCCCGGCGATTACGTGTTTCAGGTGAAGGGGTGCAACAGCGACGAGGTATGGAACGAATCGGGCGCTTCCATCTCAATTGTCATTACTCCGCCATTCTGGCAAACCTGGTGGTTTCGGATCCTGGCGGCGGGGCTCGGCGGCGGCGCGATTTACGCCGCGTACCGGTACCGGTTGCGGCGGCTCCTTGAAGTGGAACGTCTAAGGCTGCGCATCGCCGACGACCTGCACGACGACGTGGGCAGTAATCTCAGCGCCATTGCCATCGTGAGCAGAGCCGTTCAGCAAGCCCCGGAATTGACGCCGGGAACGAGAAGCAAACTTTCGGAAATTTATGACACGGCCGTGACCACCTCCGAAGGCATGAAGGATATTGTCTGGTTCATCAAGCCGAGAAACGACACGCTTGACGACCTTTTGCTCCGGATGAAGGATACGGCTTCCGCCTTGCTCCGGGAGATCGGGCACGACTTTGAAACATCCGGGGATGAGAACTCCATGAAGGTCACAATTGAGTTCAAAAGGAACTACTTTCTCGCATTTAAAGAGATTCTCACCAACATCGTGAAGCATGCCTCAGCGACCCGGGTTCAGATTCAGGTTGAGGACAGGGATGGGATGCTCGAAACGGTTATTCACGATAATGGATGCGGATTCGATCAGTCTTCGGCCGGCGCCGTTCGCCGCGGGAACGGTTTGGGCAGCTTAAAGAACAGGGCAAGAAATATCCGCGGTGAGTTCGAGATAACGTCGCAGCCCGGCAGGGGAACATCGGTGAGGTTTTCAGGGAGGCTATGAGCGGCAGAAATTCTTTATTCCCGCAAATGCGTGATTGCGGGAATACACCGGTTCGGATACATTGTGCTTATGCCTGAAAAGCCCCCCTATCCTGCGGACCACACGGTTTACGTCTGGCTGGTTGAGGACAACGAACGGTTCAGGAACAACATCAGAGAACTCGTCAATGAAACCGCAGGGCTGGCGTGCAGCCTGGCCGTCTCGTCCTGCGAAGAGGCGCTCGCAGGCCTCTCATCCGAGGCGGCGCCCGATATCCTCCTGATGGACATCGGACTGCCGGGACTCGACGGCATCGAAGGGATACGGAGGGTAAAATCCATTGCCCCCTCCATTCAGGTCATCATGCTCACCGTCTTTGATGACAGCGAAAAGATCTTTCAGGCGATTTGCGCCGGCGCATCGGGGTATCTTCTCAAGAGTGCGCCGCCCGACGAGATCATCGGGTCGTTGACGGATATACTCGAAGGCGGAGCCCCGATCAACGCGCAGATTGCACGCAAGCTGCTGGACATGTTCGCAGCCATGGGAGCGCCCAAAGGCAACTACGAAATCACGAACGCAGAAAAAGAGATTCTCCACCGGCTTGTAGAGGGGAACCCGAAGAAGCAGATTGCGCATGATCTCGGCGTCAGTTTCCATACCGTTGATACCCACCTCAGAAACATCTATACAAAGCTTCATGTCCACAGCAGAAGCGAAGCCGTGGCAAAGGCGTTAAAGGAGAGATTGCTGTGACGTAAT
>DASQAZ010000004.1:0-35435 GCA_035635475.1 Bacteroidota bacterium
TCGCGGCAAATGCGGGCGGGACTGCCGGTCCGGCCAGCAACTGGCAGGACAGCGGGTCGGTGGTTGCGATTACCGCGTCTCCGAACAGCGGCCTCGGGTACGCGTTCGGCGGCTGGCGCGGCAAGGGCTCGGGTTCTTATACAGGACCGAACAACCCCGCCTCGGTCACCATGAACGCACCCATTAATGACACGGCGAACTTTACGCTCTTCCCAGTCCATTTCACGATCACGACGGCGCCTGTTGGCCGCACGATCACCGTCGACGGCACATCCTTCGTAAGCCCGCAGACCTTCACCTGGATTACGGGTTCAAACCACACGGTCGCCGTTCCCGATTCTCAACCGTTGGGGGCGAGGACCCGCTACATGTTCTCAGGCTGGAGCGACGCGGGTGCAAAGAGTCACACGGTCACACCCGTCAGGGATTCGACCGTGACGGCAAGTTTCAGCACGCAGTATTTCCTGGTCATGAACGCAAGCGGCGGGGGGACGGTTGCTCCGGCGAGCAATTGGTATAACAGCGGACAACTGGTGCCGATCAGCGCAACACCCAATTCAGGATACTCCTTCGGCGGATGGAACGGGGCGGGGAACGGATCGTATACCGGGCCGAGCGCCTCGGCGAGCGTGACGATGAACGACTCGGTATCGGAGACGGGAAGTTTCGTGCTGATCCCGGTCCATGTCACGATCCAGACAAACCCGGTGGGAAGATCGTTTACGGTGGACAGCACAACCTACTCGACGACGCAGATATTCACCTGGAGTTTCGGAACGAGCCATACGATTTCGACGGCGACGCCGCAGGCGGGAACTACGGGGGTGCAGTACGTGTGGAGCAACTGGAGCGACGGGGGAGCGATTGCTCATTCGCTGACTGCAACGGGCGACACGACGATCGTTGCGAATTTTGCCACACAGTTTTTCCTGACGATGAACACCGACACGGGGGGGACGGTAACGCCCGCAAACGGCTGGTTCAACAGCGGTCAGCTTGTTACGATTGCTGAGACGCCGAACGCGGGATTCAGGTTCAGCTCGTGGGCCGGAAGCGGGGCGGGATCGTATACGGGCTCAAACAGCTCGCCGACGATCACGATGAACGCGCCGATCACGGAAACGGCGAGTTTCGTGCGCTTTACCGCGCAGGTGGTCGTCCAGACCATCCCTGCGGGATTGGTCATCTTCGTCGACAACACGCAATATACAAGCCCGCATACATTTACCTGGACGACGGGCTCCAGCCACACGATTGCGCCGGGCGATACGCTAAGCGGGGGCACGGGAATACAGTACGTCTGGAACACGTGGAGCGACGGGGGTACGAAATCACACGCCGTCAGTCCTTTAAAAGACACCACGTTCACCGCCAATTATACGACCCGGTATTTCCTGACGATGACGGCGAATCCGGGCGGGACGGTAGCGCCGGCGAGCGGCTGGTTCAACAGCGGTCAGATCGTATCGATCACGGCGGTGCCTGCGAGCAGGTACAGCTTCAGCTCCTGGAGCGGGAGCGGAAACGGTTCGTATTCGGGATACACCAACCCATGGCAGGTGACGATGAACGGCCCGATCACAGAGATCGCGAATTTCGCGCAGAACGCAGTTCAGATCACGATTCAGACGAACCCCCCGGGAAGAACGTACTATTTCGACTACGCGCCCTACACGGCGACACTAACACGGACGGTCTATCCGGGCGAGGTGCACAATCTCGATGTTGTCTCTCCGCAGCCAGGTTCGTCGGGTTCACAATACATCTGGAAGAATTGGAGCGACGGCGGATCGGCAGCACACGCGGTAACGATTCCGGATTCGAACGTCACGTACATTGTAACGTACGGCACGCAGTATTTCCTGACGATTGCGGCAAATGCGGGTGGGACGGCGGGTCCGGCCAGCAGCTGGCAGGACAGCGGATCGGCGGTTACGATTACTGCGTTTCCGAACACCGCCAATGGGTATGCCTTTAGCGGCTGGCGCGGCAAGGGCTCGGGTTCTTATACAGGACCGAACAACCCGGCCTCGGTCACCATGAACGCGCCCATTAATGACACGGCGAACTTTACGCTCTTCCCCGTCCATTTCACGGTCACGACGGCGCCTGTTGGCCGCACGATCACCGTCGACGGCACATCCTTCGTAAGCCCGCAGACCTTCACCTGGATTACGGGCTCGAATCACACGGTCGCCGTTCCCGACTCTCAACCGTTGGGGGCGAGGACGCGCTACATGTTCTCAGGCTGGAGCGACGCGGGTGCAAAGAGTCACACGATCACACCCGTCAGGGATTCGACCGTGACGGCAAGTTTCAGCACGCAGTATTTCCTGGTCATGAACGCAAGCGGGGGAGGGACGGTTGCTCCGCCGAGCAATTGGTATAACAGCGGACAACTCGTGGCGATCAGCGCAACACCCAATTCGGGATATTCCTTCGGCGGATGGAACGGGGCGGGAAGCGGTTCTTATACCGGGCCCAGCGCCACGGCGAGCGTGACGATGAACGACTCGGTTTCGGAGACGGCAAGTTTCGTGCTGATCCCGGTCCATGTCACGATCCAGACAAACCCGGTGGGAAGATCGTTTACGGTGGACAGCACAACCTACACGACGACGCAGGTATTCACCTGGAGTTTCGGAACGAGCCATACGATATCGACGGCGACGCCGCAGGCGGGAACCACGGGGGTGCAATACGTATGGAGCAACTGGAGCGACGGGGGACCGATCGCTCATTCGGTGGCCGCAACGAGTGACTCGACGATCATCGCAAACTTCGCGGCGCAGTATTTCTTAACGATGAGCACCGACACGTCGGCAGGGACGGTCGCTCCGGCGAGTAATTGGTATAATGGCGGACAACTCGTGCCGATCAGCGCAACCCCAAAACCGGGCTTCACGTTCGGCTCGTGGGCGGGAAGCGGGGCCGGGTCGTATACGGGCTCGAACAGCTCGCCGACCGTCACCATGAATGCTCCGATCACCGAAGCTGCGAGTTTCGTGCGCTTTACCGCCCAGGTGGTGGTTCAGACCAATCCTGCGGGACTCGTCATCTTCGTCGACAACACGCAATATGCTAGTCCGCATACATTCACCTGGACGACGGGCTCCAGCCACACGATTGCGCCGGGCGACACGCTGAGCGGAGGGCCGGGGATACAGTACGTCTGGAACAATTGGAGCGACGGGGGTTTGAAATCGCATGCGGTTAGTCCGCTGAAGGATACCACCTTCACGGCCAATTACATCACCCGGTATTTCCTGACGATGACGGCGAATCCGGGCGGGACGGTAGCGCCGGCGAACGGCTGGTTCAACAGCGGTCAGATCGTATCGATCACGGCGGTGCCTGCGAGCAGGTACAGCTTTAACTCCTGGAGCGGGAGCGGAACCGGTTCGTATTCGGGATACATAAACCCCTCGCAGCTCACGATGAACGGCCCGATCACAGAGATCGCCAGTTTCGCGCAGAACGCAGTTCAGATCACGATTCAGACGAACCCGAGCGGGCGGACTTATTACTTCGACGGCTTCCTATTCACGACTCCGCAGACCCGGACGTTTCAGCCGGGAGAAATACATTACCTGGAAGTGTTCTCCCCCCAGGCCTCATCTCCGGGAAAGCAGTACGTATGGAGAGACTGGAGCGACAGCGGGACGGCGCGGCACCCGGTGACGATTCCGGATTCAGCTGTCACCTACACGGCAACATTCGGGACGCAGTATTATCTGACGATGGTCGCCCTGACCGGCGGGAGCGTGAGTCCGGCGAGCGACTGGCACGATGCCGGCTCAGTGGTTCAAATCAGCGCCACGCCGGATCTATCGTATTCATTCCTCGAATGGCGGGGGTCGGGTTTGGGCGCATACACCGGCCCGACCGATACGGCGCTTGTGACCATGAGAGGCCCGATTACGGATACGGCGAGGTTTACGCAGTATCCCGTTCACGTGACCGTGGGATCGAACCCGCCGGGGCGAACTCTGAAGGTCGACGGGAGTTCCTATACAAGCTCGCAGCAATTCACCTGGATTTCCGGTTCGTATCACACCGTCAGCACAACAGTGCTCCAGGGGGATACGCTGACGCGCTACAACTGGTTGAATTGGAGCGACGGCGGAGGGATCTCACACACCGTCTCAGCGAATCGCGACACAAGTTTCACTACGAACTTTAATACACAGCACTTCCTGAAGGTCATTACAGGGAGCGGCGGCACCGTCACGCCTCCGAGCGACTGGCACGATCTCGGCCAGATGGTGACTATCATCGCCAAACCGAACCCGACCTATCAGTTCGGAGGATGGAACGGCACCGGCTCGGGTTCCTACTCGGGAAATCAGGACACGGCGATCGTGACAGTGAACGCTCCGATCACCGAGTCGGCAAGCTTTGTCCTGCAGCCCATCAGTGTTACGCTTCGAACAAATCTCCCGGGCAGGACGTTCATCGTTGACAGCGTGAGGTACACATCGACGCAGACGTTCATTTGGCAATACGGGTCGAACCACACGATCGGCACCCTGACCCCGCAGGCCGGAGCCCCCAGTACACGTCACCTGTTTCGCAACTGGAGCGACGGCGGGGCGCTCTCTCACCGGATCACGCCGGTCATGGACACTGTGTTCACCGCGAATTTCAGCACGCAGTACTTCCTCTGGATGAGCGCAGACTCCGGCGGCACCGCGAGCCCGCCAAATAGCTGGCAGGACAGCGCCAGCACCGTTCAGATCACCGGGATTCCCCATCCCGGCTACAGCTTCAGCAGTTGGAACGGAAACGGCAACGGCTCGTACACCGGGACCGGCAATCCGGACAGCGTCGTCATGCTGGAATCACTCGTTCAGACGGCCTCCTTCTCACGCTTCGGAGCTCAGGTTGTCGTTCAATCGAGCCCGGGCGGACTCTCGATCACGGTGGATGGCGTCAATTACCCGAGTCCGCAGACCTTCACCTGGACCACGGGCTCAGCTCACACGGTCTCGGCTGCCGATACGCAGAGCGGCACCGCAGGGATCCGGTACGTGTGGAACAATTGGAACGACGGAAAGCCGCGCCTCCACGCCGTGACTCCTCTTGGCGACACGACGTTCACGGCGAATTTCAAGACGCAATATTACCTGACAATGACGGCCAATGCGGGCGGGACGGTCATACCCCCGAGCGGCTGGTTTACGAACGGACAGAACGTGACGCTCACGGCCCTGCCCGACACCCGATATAATTTCAATGTCTGGAGCGGGACCGGTCCGGCGTCGTACACCGGCTACCAGAATCCCGTCACGCTCACGATCGGCGCACCCACTTCCGAAATTGCGAGTTTCATCCGGAAACCGGTTCAGATCGTGATTCAATCGGTGCCACCCGGACGGCCTTTCTGGTACGACGGATACACGTATACAGATCCCCAGACGCGCACGGTCGATCCGGGGGTGGAGCATTTCCTCGGCGCCACATCTCCCCAGCCGATAACACCCTTCGTTCTTCAATATGCGTTCAAGAATTGGAGCGACGGGGGCGGCGTATTCCACAGCATCTTCCCCGATTCCAACACAACGTATACGATAACATTCAAAACGCAGTACTATCTTACGCTGGCGGCAGAGACGGGCGGAAACGCGACACCGGCAAGCGATTGGCAGGATAGCGGCAAGGTGGTCTCAATCTATGCGGTTGCGAATGATGGGTTTGGATTCCAGCGATGGAGCGGTATCGGAGCAGGCGCTTACGCCGGCTCGCGCAACCCCGCCACGGTTACCATGATGGGCCCCATCAGCGACACGGCGTTCTTCGGCCCCGGCATCAAGGCGACCTTCGTATCGAATCCGGCGGGCCGCAAAATTACCGTCGATGATTCCACGTACATTGCGCCAAAGAGTCTCAACTGGCTCATCGGATCGGCCCATACGATCAAAACGGCTTCCCCGCAGAGTGACACGGCCGGAACGAGGTATATATGGAAACAGTGGAGCGACAGCGGGGCGGTCACCCATAACATTGCTCCGACGAGAGACACAACAATTGCGGCAAACTTCAGGACGGAGTACTACCTCGCGGTCAGTGCGGGTTCAGGCGGGAGAGCACTGCCTCTCAGCGGATGGTGCGTGAAGGACTCGAGCGTCCTCCTCCAGGCCTTCCCGGACAGCGGCCAGGGTTTGCTCGAATGGATCGGGACCGGCCCGGCCTCCTACAGCGGATCGAGCAACCCCGTCAGGATCACCATGACGAGCTGGGTCAATGAAATCGCCCACTTCGGCCGGTTGCTGCCGCCTCCCACGCTTGCAGGAACAGACGGGGAGACGAATCAGCCGACCTCGAAGATGCTCAACTGGCACACCTATCCCGGTGCGACCTTGTACCAGCTCCAGGTTGCGACCGATTCGCTCTTTGCGAATATCATCGTCGATCTTACGACGACCTCCGATACGTCGTTCCAGGTGAATGCTCTGGCGAATCTGACGACGTACTATTGGCATGTGAAGGCAAGGGTCGGGAATGATATCACCACCTTCTCCGGCTCGAGGAGATTCACGACGATGGCTGCTACCCTCACCGCGATCTCGCCGGTGAGAAATTGGGCGACAAAATTCATATTCCCGATCCGCTGGAAGAGCACCGATCTCAGCGGAAACGTCAATATAAAGCTGTCCACGGACGGCGGATACATCTACACGATGATCATGGCGAACGTGCCGAATTCGGGCAATGCGTCCTGGAGCGTGCCCGACAGCGCCCGGTGGATCTCGTCGAACTGCAAATTGAGAATTGAGTCCGTTCTCAACACCGCCATCTTCGATGAGAGCTTTGTCTTCTCCATCGCCTCCGGCGCGTTGCCGGCCACGGCGCTCGTTTCGACCTCGATCTCGTACCCCGATGACCGCGCGCCGACCACGGCGTACCGGCTGGTGGGCGGCCCGGGAATCGTCGACACGGTCAGGGTCAGCAGCATCCTCACGGGAAAACAAAAAATCGACTGGAGGGTCTTCTGGGACAACGGGGCGGCCGACAATTATCTGGTCGAGCTTTCGGGAACTTCGAATCTCATAACGGGAGCAGGATACTGGGTATTGAACAAAGGGAACCTGGATGTCTCGACGACGATGCGGATGCCGCCGCTCGCGGCCGACGCGACGTTCAGTATCCCTCTGCACGCGGCCTGGAATATCATCGCAAATCCGTTCGACAAAAACGTAAGCTGGATTTCCGTTCAGGACGCAAACGGACTGCCGGCCGCCGCCCGGATTCTCTCCTACTCCGGTTCGTACGATTCGAGCGGAACGATGCAAACATTCGGCGGATACTATTACTTCAATGCGTCGAACGCGACCTCGTTGAAGATACCGTATCCGTTTGGCCTGACCCAGCCGATGCGCGCAAGACAGGCGGTGAGGGAGGATGACGGGTGGAAGGTCCGGCTCTCGTATGAAACCGACATCAACCGCGACGCCGACAATTATATCGGCATCACGCCCGGGGCAAAAGCGGGGTACGACGAGCTGGAAACGCACAAGCCGCCGCTCTTCCTGGATCAGGGTTTTCTCTATTTCCCGCGGCCGGATTGGGATGCTTCCTACAGCCGGTTCAACACCGACTTCCGCCCCGCGCTGGGTGACGGACAGGTTTGGGAATTCGAGGTCATGAACCCCCGGAAGTCACGAGGCGTGATTCGCCTCGGAGGCATCGAGGGGATTCCAGCGGAGAACCAGGTCATATTGGTAGGCGAATACGAGAGCACGCCGATCGACATGCGTAAAGACAATTCATACACGTTCACTCCGGCCGCCGACCGGATGAAATTCCGGCTGATCACGGGGAAACAGACATTTGTCGAAAAGGAACTCGGAAAACTCGCGCCGCAGGCATACGAGCTCGCGCAAAACTTCCCCAACCCGTTCAATTCGACGACGGCGATCAGCGTCAAGCTGCCGGAGGATTCTAAGATCCGCCTCGAAATTTATTCGACGCTCGGTCAACGCATCGCGGAACTGGCCGACGGACTCTATACCAGAGGTGTCCACACCTTCCGGTGGCAGGGTACCGACGAAGCGGGCCGCGCCGTGGCGACCGGGGTTTATTTCTACCGGCTGACGTACGGTACAAACCTGGTTCAATCCAAAAAAATGATTATCGCTAAATAGGTGACGCCATGATTATGAAAACAATCGATCGATCCAAAAGCGTGATTATTCCCGCGCTCGTCCCTCTGCTGCTGTTATTGTTTCTGGGGACGCCCGTCTTCGGCCAGGGGAGAAGTGGTGAGGAAGTCCAGACCTCCAATGTAAAGTGGAGTATCAAGGACGATGTCATCCTCCTCAACTACGATCTCATGGGATCGCCGGATGACGAGTTTGATCTGAGTATTGCCTTGAAGAAGGAAGGCGACGCATCGTTCGCCGTGGTCCCCAAGGCCGCCGAGGGCGACATCGGGCGCGGTTATTTTGCCGGAAAGGGCCGCGAGATCCGCTGGTTCTACCGGACCGATAACCCCGGCGGATTCTCAGGGGAGGGGTATTACTTCGAGATTCACGTGCAGTTAGTGAAGAAGGAAAGCAAGCTGCTCTATTATGCGCTGGGTGCGGCGGCGCTCGCAGGAGGGATTCTTGCGCTGATCGTGAGTCAAAAGCCCGTTCCACCCACGCCACCGTATGAGCTTCCGGGTCCGCCCGCGCGCCCTTGAGTGACGCGGCGGGCAGGTGAACGCCTTGGAGCTTACTTACTATTAGGACATTTGTCCTAATAGTAAATAAGGACAATTGTCCTTATTTCACCAGCACCATTTTTCTGACCTGGATCACGGAGATTCCCGGATCATTCACGCTCGTGGCGTCGAGGCGGCACAGGTAGACGCCGCTCGCGAACTGGGTCGCATTCCATTCGACCGATTTGTAACCCGCCTGCTCAAAGCTATCCCGTAAAACCTCCATCACCTGTCCCCGCAGATCGTAAACGATAAGCGAGACTTTGCTGTTCACGGGCAATTGATACCTGATCGTTGCGGTCGGATTGAACGGATTCGGAAAGACCGGCTCGAGTAGAAACGATGACGGCGAGCGGTTGTTCCTTTGAAGACCTGCCGCCGGCGGATCGGGCGGCGCTTCGGCGGTGGAGACGATTTGAATTCGATTTGCCGGCGGCATCGTCCCCGATGCCGAGAGGATCAACTTCCCGTCGCTGTGAGTGCGCACCCAATACCCATTCGCCGGCCGGAGCGAATCGCCCAGCGTGTAACCGAAACCGTTAAAGCCGAAAAAGGGCGATGTCGTGAGACCGGGGGGAATGCTCGCTATCGAGGCGGCCGCCACGGGAGTGCCGAGCGCTCCGATGAGATTCCATCCGGTTGTGACATCGATCGTATCGTTCTGGACGAGCGGGCCGGCGAGATAGACGGTCTGGTCGCCCGGAAACTTTATCCAATATCCGCGTCCGGCCTCGAGGGAGTCCTTTATCTGATATCCGGCGATATAGGCGAACGCATCGGAGACGGAAGTCGGAAAGATGGTGGTCAGTCTCGGATTGGAGGGACGCACCGGGAGCGAGAGCAGATTCCATGTACCGCGGACCGGATAGGGGTGAGCTCCGGGTGGAATCGTCGTGAGACTCCAGACCGCCGACCAGGGGCTGCTCCCGGCGGCACCTGCCCGGGCCTGCACCCGCCAGTAATATATAGTGCTGTCCAAAAGAGCAGGTACCGGACGCATGGTATCCGTCAGGGTCGAGTCGTCGACGATATTGACGGCAAAGAGCGTGTCCGCGGCAAGCTGAAACCAGTAGCCGGTCGCGCGCAGTGACGAATTCCACCGGCATGTCAACGCATTCGGCTGGTTCGTGGCTCCGTTCGGAGGCAGCTTTAAAATAGGAGTGGACGGAGGGCCCTGGCTGGTGACGTATCCAACTCCGGTGCGCGTGCTTGTAGCGATTGGACGGCCATTTTTCCAGTCGATTTCAAGCATTTTTCTTGTATTTTTCATTTGGGGCAGCGTGGCCACAACCGTCCGGGTTGCCGTGCTGATCACGTCGCCTGCATCCCCCACGTAGACAAAGCGCCCGTCTCTACTATGATGGATCCAGCCATCTCTCAAACAATCATACGCACACGACGATTCGTTTCCGCGAAGGGGATTTTGCAACTGAATATCGGCCACCTTTGTCGGTGTGATATGGTTAAAGATGCCGCTCACGTCAAAGACGTGGACATAGCTGTTCGGTTCGTCGATGACATAGATCTCTTTTTCGTCGGGCGAGAGGGAGATGCCGTGGCTCGGGGCGGTGGCGCACTGGTTTCCGCAGCCGGTTTTCGTCCACCCCATCGTCGTCAGGTCGAGCGTGTAGACGACCCGACCCGTTGTCAGATTGGCCACCTGAAAGCCCAGGAAGCCGGTGAGGGTCACAAAGGCGAAAGTCTCAGTACCATTGATTGTGAACGGGCGGACGCCGCTGACGAAGGGACCTGCCCGCTTTACCACCTGATGGGCCGCCGCGCTGGCGACATAGAGTGAATCATGCCCCACATTATTGACGTCCCGGGCGCCCATGTACACCCGGGCACCGTCCAGACTGACGACGGTGTTGTGAGGGTTCAGACCGCCGGTCGCAATCACCCCATGTTCGGTCCCATCAACAGTGCTCACGACATACCATTTGCCGTCATTTGTAAGTTCTCCGGACGGCATGAAGATGGTTGTCCCGTCGGGAGTGATCGCGTGACTGTCGATCCCATGAGTGTAATGCACATTCCAGCCGACGCTGTCGCGGAGCAGGCTGTACTGCAGCAGCGATCCGTCTCCGTTGCCGGCCCCATCGCCGCCGTAGCTGATATAGAGCATACCATCCGGCGGACTCAGCGTCACGCCGCGGACACCCGCGGTGGTCGGTACCGGAAGACTGTCCACAAGAGCGTGCCCGCTGTCGATGTTGAAAACGTAAATCCATCCATCGGGAAAAACGTACTCAAAATGATGGACTGCGGAATCGGCCGCGATCGAATGAACCGATCTGCGCGTATCGGCCGGCGCCGCGCCGCTCGATGCACCGGCACCGAGGATGCCGATCATGCAAACGATCAATCCAACCATGACGGGGGTGAAGATCCTGCTTTCTTTTATGGAACAGCCGACTCCATTTTCCGGCAGCTCACGTATCAAGTACGTATCCTCTCGTGATTGCAAATTCCAAACCAAGTGTAAAGTATCAAACAAAGGGGCGATTGTCAAAGTGCCCGTTATTCGATGAACAGCGCGGACAACCGCTGTTTGAACCCGAGAATGGTAATTAAGCGAAATTAACCGGGCAGCCGATTATCCCCGTCACATGAAATCGACTGAGGGGGGTGATTTTCCCGATTGTTTTCATCGCACGGGAGGATGCATCCCGGTGTCGCGGTTATTTCTCCTCCCTGAGCATCTTCAATGCGGCCTTCAAATCCTGCCCGCGAGTCATTTTTGGATAGCTGAGCTTGAGCGACTTCAGCGTCTCGACGATGACGTCTGCCACCGCGACGCGCGTGAACCATTTGTGATCGGCCGGAATAACGTACCACGGGGCAATCTTCGTGCTCGTATTGCAGAGCATGTCTTCGTAGGCCTTCATGTAGTCGTCCCAATATGACCGTTCTCTCACATCCGGCGGCGAGAATTTCCAGTACTTATCGGGATGCGTGAGTCGATCGATAAAACGTTTCTTTTGTTCTTCCTTTGAGACGTGAAGGAAAAACTTCAGAACGACTGTCCCGTTTCTCACGAGATGGCGTTCAAAAGCACAGATATCCTCAAACCGGTCTTTCCAGATAGACTGCCGTTCAGCCCCCGGAGGGAGGCGTTCTTCCTTGAGCATCTCCGGATGGACGCGAACGATCAGGACCTCTTCGTAGTAAGAGCGATTGTAGATTCCGATCCGTCCGCGCCCCGGAAGCGCCTTTGCACAGCGCCACAGGTAGTCGTGGTCGAGCTCCTCCGCCGAGGGCTGTTTAAATCCGGCCACCTGGCAGCCCTGCGGATTCACGCCCGACATCACGTGTTTGACGACGCTGTCTTTCCCGGCTGCGTCCATTCCCTGGATGATGATCAGCAGGGCATGGATATTCTGCGCGTACAGCATTTCCTGATAGTGCGAGAGGCGCTCAATATCATCCTTGAGCTTCTCTTCGGCGTCATCTTTGCCGCGAAAGTTGCCGTTATATCCCGGGTCGTAGGATTTCAAAGAAATCTTTTTTCCCGGAGGCGCGAGAAACCGGTCATGGTTCATGGCGTTTTTTATCGTGATAATATATTTCTTAGGACGAAGAGGACATTGGCCGGGCGTTCTGCGAGTCTCCTCATATACCAGGGGAACCAGAATGTGCCGTAGCTGATCAAGATCCGGACCCGGAACCCGTCACGCCGGAGCTGCAACTGGCTCTCTCTCTGAATCCCGTAGAGCATCTGGATCTCGTACGAGTCGCGTGTGATTCCCTTTCCAAGGGCAAATTGATCGATTAAAGTCAGGAGGCCCCGGTCATGCGTGGCGATGGCGATGCGGGTATCCGGGGCACGCGAAAGAAGGAGGCGTATGCTTAGAATGAAAAAGTTTCGATCGACATCCCTCTTCGACCGGAATGCGACGTCTGCGGGCTCGGCGTACGTGCCTTTCACGAGCCGTATCGATGGCGCCAGCGGCAACAGTGCATCGATGTCGGCGGCTGTCCGGTAAAGATACGCCTGCAGGCAAACGCCCACATTCGGGAATTCCCTCCGCGCGTGTTTATAGATGCCCAAGGTCGTATCGACGTACGAACTGCCCTCCATATCGATCCAGACGAAGTTTCCGAGTTCACGCGCCCTGCGCAGGAGTGCGTTGAGATGCTCGCGGCACAACTCCTCACTTAAGTCGAGTCCGAGCTGTGTGAGCTTGACCGAAATCTGGCAGTCCAGTTCCCGCTGCCGGATCAGTTTCAATGCGGTCAGGTAGCGGCCGGCTACTTCATTCGCCTCCCCCTCCTCGGAAAGATTTTCTCCCAGATGCGTTACAACGCCGGCGATTCCGTTCCTCCGAAGGGTTTCCGCGGCGGCGAGGGCGTCTGAAATCTCTTCGCCGGGCATGAAGCGGCCGACAGCGCGTCGCACAAAGCGGAAACGCGGCAAGAGCTCGCGGAGGTGCGTACTGCGGGATCCCCGCAAGAGTATACTCCGCATCAGACCCATATTATATGACGAAGATTCAATTGGCCGGAAGGCTATGATATGGATTTTTTTGATTACATTAAAGGGCAATTCCACGAGAGGAAGACTTCCTATGACTGATCAATCGAGGCCGGCGAAGCCGGCCGGGTTGGACCAACTCTGCGTCAACACGATCCGCTTTCTATCGGTCGACGCCGTTCAAAAGGCGAACAGCGGCCATCCCGGTTTGCCGTTGGGAGCTGCCCCGATGGCCTATGTCCTTTGGACTCGGTATCTGAAACACAATCCATCCAATCCCCAGTGGCACGACCGGGACCGGTTTGTGCTCTCCGCCGGTCACGGCTCCATGCTGCTTTATAGTTTGCTGCATCTCACCGGATACCGGGAGATGACAATCGATCAGATTATGAACTTCCGTCAATGGGGAAGCATCACGCCTGGCCATCCCGAGCGGCTGCCGGCCGCGGGGATCGAGACGACCACCGGACCGCTCGGTCAGGGGTTCGGCAACGGGGTGGGAATGGCGATGGCGGAGCAGTATCTCGCGGCGCGCTACAATCGCCCCGGCATAGAAATCGTCAACCATTACACGTATGGGATCGTCAGCGACGGCGACCTGATGGAAGGCGTCGCTTCGGAAGCCGCTTCGCTGGCGGGACACCTGAAGTTGGGGAAACTGATTTATCTTTATGACGACAATCGGATATCACTGGCTGGTTCGACAGATCTGACGTTCACCGAGGACCGGGCCAGGCGGTTCGAGGCATACGGATGGCACACCGTGTCGATCGCCGACGGGAACGACATCGGAGCGATCGACCGCGCGCTTCAATCGGCGCGCGAGGAAAAGGAACGGCCGTCGCTGATATCGATACGAACGCATCTCGGCTACGGATCTCCGCACAAGCAGGACACATTCGAGGCGCACGGCTCGCCGCTAGGAGAGGAAGAAGTGAAATTAACAAAACAGAATCTGGGCTGGCCGTTGGAACCGCTTTTCCATATCCCCAAGGAAGCGCTGGGCCATTTCCGCGAAGCTGTCAATATTGGAAGCCGCGTAGAATCGGAGTGGAAGGAGAAACTAAGCCGCTACACAAGCTCGTTTCCGGAGCTCGCGAAAGAGTTCGGGACTGCCACGCTCGGAGAGCTGCCGAAGGGTTGGGATGCGGACATGCCGGGCTTTGCCGCGGACGCAAAAGGCGTGGCGACGCGGGCGGCGGGGGGGAAGATTCTGAACGCGGTGGCGCCCAGGCTCCCGAATCTGATAGGGGGCTCCGCGGATCTTAATCCTTCTACCTACACCGTGCTTAAGGGCTTGGGGGATTTCGAGAGTCCGGCGGCGACTGGCGGCGATCAACAGGGCGCTGCCGGCGGCGGCTGGAGCTATGCCGGCCGCAATCTGCATTTTGGAGTGAGGGAGCATGCGATGGGCGCTATTCTAAACGGCCTCTCGGTGCACGGAGGCATCATCCCCTACGGCGCGACGTTTTTGATCTTTTCCGATTACATGCGTCCCGCCATCCGTCTGGCATCATTGATGAAACAGAGGGTGATCTACGTTTTCACGCACGACAGCATCGGACTCGGCGAGGACGGGCCGACACACCAGCCGGTTGAACAGCTGGCGTCTCTCCGATCGGTCCCGAACCTGATCGTCCTGCGGCCGGCGGATGCGAATGAAACTGCAGAGGCATGGAGAGTCGCGCTCAATCGCGATGGCGGCCCGGCGGCAATCGTGCTGACACGTCAGAATGTTCCGGTCATCGATCGAAGCGGTCGCGGGGCGGCAACAATGCTGAAGCGGGGCGGATACGTGCTCGCAGAGGCGATGGACGGTAAGCCGCAGGTGTTACTGATAGCGACCGGCTCGGAGGTGCATCTGGCGCTCGCCGCTTCCGAACTGCTCGCCGGAGGAAACATTCAGGCGAGGGTTGTGAGTCTGCCGTCGTGGGAGCTGTTCGAAGCCCAACCGCGGGATTACCGGGAGAGTGTACTGCCGCCTTCGATTACGGCCCGGGTCGGAATAGAGGCGGGCGTAAGAACCGGTTGGGAACGCTACATCGGCCCCTGGGGGGAGTTTGTCGGCATGTCTTCATTCGGAGCCTCGGCGCCCGGACAGGTCGTCTTCGAGAAGTTCGGATTCACGGCGGCGAATGTCGCGGAGAAGGCGAGAGCCGCCCTGTCCAAAAAGAAAGTCAACGGGGAGGTTCCCGTTACAATCGTAAGTTAAGACAAGTCAGATCTAACGGCGAGAGATGGCAACAGATTCTTCCAGACGGGAGTGGGAGCTGCTGCTCGTCCTGGCGGCAATCCAGTTTACGAACATCCTCGATTTTGTTATCCTCATGCCACTGGGACCGCAGTTGATGAGAATCTTTTCTGTCTCACCCCAGCAATTCGGTCTCGTGGTGTCGGCGTACACGCTGAGCGCGGGTATCATGGGATTTCTCGGCGGTTTCTTCCTTGACCGGTTCGATAGGAAGGCTGCGCTCCTTACATTATACGCCGGCTTTGCAATCGGAACCTTCCTCTGTGCCGTCGCGCCGACGTATGGCTTCCTGCTTGCCGCCCGGGTCGTGACAGGCGCGTGCGGGGGCGTTCTGGCGGCGACAATTTTTGCCGTCGTGGGAGACGCGATCCCCGACTCGCGGCGGGGCGCAGCAACGGGCACGATCATGTCGTCGTTTTCGGCTGCAAGCGTGTTCGGCATTCCGCTCGGACTTTACCTCGCCAACCTCTATAGCTGGCACACGCCGTTTTTTCTTATCGCGGGAACGAGCGGGGTACTGTTCATTCTTGCCTACCGGTTACTCCCCTCGATGAAGATGCATACGCAATCGCCGGAGGCGAATGAGCGCCCGATCGCGGCGATGAAAGCGCTTCTCACGCACTCCGCACATCTGCGGACATTCGCGTTCTCGATGGGCTTGATGCTGGCGGGCTTCGCGATGTTTCCTTATATTGCTACCTATCTTGTGCTCAATGCCGGAATGGATGAATCGCACCTGCCGTACGTGTACTTCTTCGGCGGCGGTTCCACGGTGTTCACGGCGCGATTCATTGGGAAACTCGCCGACCGGTATGGAAAAACGAGAGTGTTCACATGGCTCGCGGTTCTCTCCGTTGTGCCAATCCTGGCCGTCACCAACATGCCCCAGCTTCCGCTGCCGGTGGTCCTGATTGTCACGACGGTGTTCTTCATCGTCGTCTCGGGCAGGATGACGCCTGCCATCGCCATGATTACCGCAACGGTTGAGCCGCATCGGCGGGGAAGATTTATGAGCGTGAACTCCTCCGTGCAGCAACTGTCGGCGGGGATCGCATCCTACGGCGCGGGTTTGATCATCGGCAAAGCGTCGAATGGGTCGCTCACCAATTTCGGAATCGTCGGCCTGATCGCGGCGGCGACGACACTTGTTTGCATCTACCTTGCAAAGCGGTTACGGTTTGTGGACGCCGCCGTTCCGCACCGCCCTCATGGCCCGAAGAGTTCGGAAGGAACGCCAGAGGAGCGGGCTGTCATTCGGGAGGGAAACCCGTTGCCCGACAGGGAGTAGGCGGGCCCGGTTAGAAACGATTGTTCCTACACACGCTTCCGGCTCATGGAGGCGGTCACTGCGTAAAACGCCGCAAGCAATATGGTAAGAAGCAGGCTTGCCGCAACGTTTACAAATGCCAACACGAATGCCAACCCGTAGAACGCGGGGCCGATCAGATACTGCCGGTTGATGCTCTCCACCTGTTCTGCCGTAACGCTTCTCGCGAGCAACCGGTGTTTGTGCGAGGCGTACCTCCAGAGGAGGTTGTAGGCGAATGCCATCATGAGAAACGTCCCGGAGTAGAGTGCCGTTGCGGCGGTCTGGCCGGGATAGCCGAAATATTCCGCGACCAGCGATGTGGGAAATGGGAGGAATGTAACGCAAAGGAGAAGCAAACCGTTCGACAACATGAACACGTTGTCGGTCCGCTTGATATTGTTGAAGAGGTTATGGTGGTTTATCCAGATGATCAGGATTGTCACAAAACTGTTGAGAAAAGCGATGAAGGTCGGCCACTGCCTGAGGAGCGTGGAGGAGAGGTCCTGGGACCTGCTGGGGTACGGCACTTTCAAATCGAGCACGAGAAGCGTAACGGCAATCGCGAAAACGCCGTCGCTGAACGCCTCGACCCGGCCGGTTTCTTTTTGCTCGGGGTCGCCAGAGGTCACTGCACTATCCTCAAAGAGTTATCAATCTTCTGACCGAGCAATGTACCACTGTTGCCCGTTCGAATCAACTGATTGTATTGTGTGGGAGGAAAACAGTAGAGCCGGGTCCCGGGCAGGCCGAAAAGCCCACCCGGTGATCCGGCTCTTGAAGCATTTACGCGCGCTTAATCCGGGCCGCGGATCGGCCTGGATCGAGTTGAAGTACCTACCGGCTGCGCGTCAGCGGTAGGGATTGTCCGCTCTCGATTCGGCGGTCCCGCTCGTTCGACGTTGCGCCGAGCAGATAGCCGAACAGGCCGTCGTTTTCTTCATTTGGACCCGCAGTAAAGAACAGCCGCTGCGCCTGGACGGCGTGGTGATCGCCGTTATTGTTATCGCCGTCGCCTTCGTCATCCGCCTTCGGTGTTTTTCTGAAGGTCAGTGCCCAGAGCCCGTCGATTGTGATCGGGGATGTTCCGTCGGATAGCTGCCCGCGGAACTCGCCGTCTTCGTCAAACACATTGATGCGCCCATCGCCGAAATTGCCCACGAGGATGGCATCTTCAAGATTCCTGAACCCTTCATCGGGAACTCTCGCAAGCCCCCAGGGTGAATTAAGGGAACCCTGCGACGCGAATCGTTTGATGAGCGTTCCGTCCGGCCGATACACATCAACATACCCGTTCCCCGGACCTTTCTGGTCGTCCATGTTTTCCGGCGGTTTCCGTTTCGCGTAGGTGACAAAGAGTTTTCCGCCGATATTCTGGATGCCGAACGGAGCGAACCCGGCCGGGATAGACGGGTCGCTGAAAGGTTTCGTCGATACGAATTGGAAGTGATCGTCGAACACGTCCACCGACCCTCCCTTGAAATTTGTTGCATAGAGGAAGTTATGGGACCCGTCGCTTGCAAGCGCGAGGCCCTTATACACCGCGCCGGATTCGGAACGGTCGGCGACCACGACCGCGCCCGCCGCGGGCGGACTCCAGGCCGAAATAATGCCGTCCTCACCGGAGAATATAAACCTGCTCACCGCCGAGGTCCCCGGAATCACAAAGTCGGTCGTGCCATTGAAAACGGTTCCTGTGGGTGCACCCCCTCCGGAGCTATCATGCGTAGGGATCATGACAGGACTCCGCTTGACGTTGCCGTCCGTATCATACACGACCGAGAGGCTTGAATGATTCGCGGCGATCCAGATGATTCCTGTGGGAGTAATTGCAATTCCCCAGGCGTTGAGCAAGACTGGGTCCGTTCTACGGGCGTTGTAGCTCGCGGCGTTCGCAACGAGATTGACCTGCTGAACCAAAAATTTTGCTTCCTTGGACAGCAGGAACATCTGTTTACTTTGAAGGATGCTCTGCATGGGGGGATCATTAACGTTGCTTCTGCAGCCGGATAGAACGGCAAATAGGAGAAAAAGTGCCGTGCTGAGCGTGCCTGCTGCGGCGCGCCTGAGTACAGGATATGGTTGCATGGCCTGGCTCCTTAGAAAGTGACGGGATGACGCGAAGTTGTTTAGTGCCGGCATGAGTGCAAACCGCATGCCATGAAAAAGAAGCGGACGAATTGGCGGCCGGAGTGAGAACGAGGGGTCGGCATCGAAGCAAGGCGGGGTTTTGTAGATCGCCTGCCACACCCCAAACGGGAAGAACGAGGAAAATGTGGAAGGGGTGGGACTTCCGCAAACGGTACCGCGAGAGTCAACTCACGGCGCGGGCGGGCGTCAGAATGAAGCCGGCGTTCTCATCCCTTGAACTTTGAGACATCGATCCCATACTCTTCGATCTTTCGATAGACCGTTTTGCGGTCGACGTTCATGGTACGCGCCGCCTGGTTGAGATTTCCCTTGCTCTCCCTGAGGACGCGCAGAAGGTATTTCTCCTCGGCATCGCGCGTGACGTGTTCCAGGTACTCCTTGTACGGCATCGAGGCCGTTGATGGCGCAACCGGCGCCTCGTCGATCCAGCCTGAGTCCTTCGTCATTAACGATGGGAGCTCGATGGAGATAATCTCCTGACTGTCGGTCTTGATGATGGCGCGTTTGATGAGATTTTCCATTTCGCGGACGTTGCCTTTCCAACCGAAGTTCATCATAGCGTGGATGACGGAGGGGGAGAACCCGCCGATCGGTTGGCGGGCAAGCGCCTGATGCTTCTGGAGGAAATATTCGGCGAGGAGCGGAATATCGTCCAGCCGCTCCCTGAGGGGCGGCAGCATAATTGGAAAGACATTCAGCCGGTAGAGCAAATCGTCGCGGAATTTGCCCTGGGCAACCATCGCGTCGAGATCGCGGTTTGATGCGGCGATAATCCGAACATCCGCGGTGACCGTAGCGTTGCCGCCGATCGGAGAGACCTGCTTATCCTGGAGAATGCGGAGAAGCTTCGTCTGGATGTCAAGCGGGATATCGGCAATCTCATCGAGAAAGATTGTGCCGCCATCCGCTTCCTGGAACTTTCCCATCCGTTGCCGCACCGCGCCCGTGAAGGCGCCCCGCTCATAGCCGAAGAGTTCGCTTTCCAGGAGGGTCTCGGGAATCGCCGAACACTGGACGACCACAAACGGCTTCTCCTTGCGCGGACTATTCAGGTGAAGAGCCTTGGCGATCAGCTCCTTCCCGGTTCCGGTTTCTCCCAGCACGAGAACCGTAACGTCGGTGCCCGCCACCTGGCGGACGAGCTTGAACACCTCCTTCATCTTGGAATTCTGACTTATAATATTCGAGAAGTTCGCCGCGGATTCCAGGAGGCCCCGCAGGCGCTCGAGCTCTTCAGTTTTTTCCCGTTCCTTCAGCGCCCGGCGAACCTTGATCAGCAGTTCGTCGTTGTTGCAGGGTTTGGTCAGGTAGTCGTAGGCGCCGTACCGCATCGCCTCAACCGCGGTCTGCACGGATCCGAAGCCCGTGACCATCATGACGGTGGCATCCGGAGTCTTTTGCTTGATGTACTGCAGCAGGTCGATGCCGTTCATACCTTCCATAACGAGATCGGAAAGGATGAGATCGAAGCGCCGCTCGTTGATCTGTTTCCGCGCCTCTTCACCGTTCGTGACGGCAGTAATCGCGTATCCCTCGTCCTGCAGCAGAGCCGCGGTCGCGACGCGGAACGCCCTGTCGTCGTCGACGATGAGAATATGCGCGCGTCCTTTTTCCATCCGGACGGATTCCTAGGAAAGTACGGGAAAGGAGAGGCTGAATTTTGTGCCCTTGCCGACGGCACTCCTGACGCTGATGTTTCCCCCGTGCTGCCGAACGATGCCGTAGGTGACCGCAAGCCCAAGCCCGACTCCGCTCACGGTGCTCTTGGTGGTGAAGAACGCATCGAAGACGCGCTGAATGTTTTCGGGGGGGATTCCGACCCCGCTATCCGCGACATGGACAAAGACATTCCCGTCCTGCTGATCCGTCTCGATCGCGAGAGTTCCGCCGTCCGGCATGGCGTCCTGTGCATTGAGGAAGAGGTTCAGGAGTACCTGTTTCAGTTTATCCTTCGATCCTTCTATACGAGGAAGTGTAGGAAGCAGCACAAGCCTGATGTCGATCCGCTGACGGCGAAGTGCTTCCGATGATGTCGTGACCACCTCCTGAATCACGTCGTTCAGGCAGACTGGGACTCTCTCGATCGG
The DNA here is from genome assembly GCA_035635475.1 of Bacteroidota bacterium. Lineage (GTDB taxonomy): Bacteria > Bacteroidota > Ignavibacteria > UBA10030 > SZUA-254 > VBOC01. The sequence continues at coordinate 20,974 of DASQAZ010000004.1, forward strand.
CACCGCAGATGTCCGGTACACATCCAGCATTTGCCTTGTCAGGCGGGCCAGCCGGGTGACTTCCTCCAGGGCGACTTCAAGAAGCTCGCGCCGCTCGCGCACTGCGGGATCTGCGGGGTCGGAGGTCCGCTTCAGAAGAGTCTGGAGGCAGCTTTGGATATTATGAACCGGATTGTTGATTTCGTGTGCGATCTGAGCGGTGAGCTTGCCGGTGGCTGCCAGCCGCTCGGATTTAACGAGTTCGGCCTGCATCGCTTTTAACTGTCCGAGGGCTTGTTCGAGTTCTTCGTTTCGCTCCGCCAACTGGCGCATTTTATCTTTAAGCGAGTCGCTCATCTCGGAAAACTTCTCGGCAAGGTACCGAATTTCCGCATCCCGTCCGACCTCGATCACATAATCGTAGTTTCCGCGGCTGATCTCCGTCGTGCCCTGCACCAGGGCGGCGATCGGCCGCGTGATCCCCTGCGAGATCACATACCCGATCCCGGCCGTCACCAGAAGGACCAGGATCGAAAGGATGAGAAACGAATTGAAGACCGGCTTCAGGGCCGCCTGCACTTCCCGCTCGATCGGTTTCAGCAGGATAAACCGTATCCGCCGGGAGGCCCCCGGATGTTCGCCGCCCAGGAGGAAGCTTGTTCCCAGATAACGATCCTGATTGATCGTCATATTGATGACGGCCCCGCCCCCCGGCGGGCCCGGATGGGTGATGGCGTCTGGCGATCCCGCTCCGCGGGAAGCCGAGCGGAGCCACTCGCCGAAACCGGTTTCAACATCTCGCGGGAACGTCGAACAGACAGTCGAATCTCCGCTGATGAGAACAACGTCGCTGTTGGTCATTGAGCTGATGGCCTCAAGGTCGCCCTTCTCGATCCGGAATCCGAGCGTGAGCGTGCCGAGAATATCCGGCCCGACTGCAATCGGCGCCGTGGCACAGCGGTACACCGCATCGTTCAGGAGAAGGACGTCGGCCGACGAGTGGTCTTCGCCTTCCCGCATCGCGGGACCGCCCGGCATGGGCGGTGGCATGGCGCGCAGCGTATCCAACTTTCCCTCGACGAGGCGGACGAGCATCCTGCCGTGCGCGTCGCGCACGAGAAAAAGATCGCTTGCGACGCTCTTGTTCAGTTCCTGCGCGAGCTGCGTGGCGGTGTTGGGGTCGCGAAGCTCTACGACCGCTTTCAGGCGCGGAGTCTCCGCGACGATTTCACAGGATTTTGCGATCTCTGCCGAACGAAGCGAGGTGAGCTCGCGCAGCGTCGTGTAGTTGCTCTGCAGCGAGCCGATCGAGCGCTCTTTCACCTGCACCTCCGTCCAGTACCTGACGACGAAGAATGTCATGAACAGGAGGACAAGAACAACGCCCCAGATCGCGAGGAGGATTTTATTCCGGAATTTCATCGTTCACGTGCTAAAAACCGACAACCGCCTGCATGACCAGCACATTATCAGCGGGATCTTCCGGGACTCTGAAGGTACGGTTCCACTCGTAAACTATTTTCAGGAGGGCTGAGCGGTCGAGCCGGTATCCCAACGCCCCCTCGAGCCTGAACACATCATGATCCCATGGGCCTTCGTAGTGCTGGATAAAATAACCGCCATTGTACGTATCCACGGAAACGTCATTGAAGCGGAGTCCGCCGGCGCGCAGGGCGATGAGAAACCTTGGCAGAAGGGTATATCTGCCTTCGACTGAATAGCCAAACGCATTCAAATCCGATCCGATGGCCTCTTTGAATGTCCAGACGTTATAGAACACCTCGGCATAGAGAGCCGCATGTTCAAGACTGAAATCGAGGTCGGCTTCAACAATGTGCTGATCAATCTCCGACGGGTCGACACCTCCCCCCGGGCTGTAGGCTCCGCCTTCTTTAAGGAAAGGCCCCGTGGCGTAGGAGCCTCCGAGAGTCACTCCGGTGAGAGGAGTCATCGCCAGCCGGCCGATCATTCCCAGTCTGGAGTTGGTATTCAGGCCGGAAGAACCGTAGCCCGTGGAATAGGTGCTCGTCGCGCTCACCATGCCATTCATGAGCGCGATCCAGAAATCGAACATCCCCGCGCCTCCATAAAGCTTGACCCCGAGATCGTAGAGCCCCTGGTCGAGGATCCGCACGCCGTCGCCGGCGATCGCATAGTATGACGTCGACGGCCAGAGCGAATAATCCGAACTGCGAAGCGTGGTAACATGCTCGTGCGTCAAGGGCAAACCATAGAATGGGTTGGACTTGGGGAATCGCCTCTCCCCCAGATTGCCGAAAGGCAACTCGATCTCACCAGCCTCGAGATTCAACCCGGTGGACGCGAGGTCCGCGAACTTGATCGCAAAGAGGTCGACATGAATGATCTGATCCTGCAGCATCCGGAGGTTGCTGAGGAAGAAGATGTTCCCGTTGATGGCGGCATCCGCGAACAGATCGAGCCGCCAGGCGAACGTTGCCCGCCCCCTGTTCACGGCGTATTGGGAATAGCCGCCGTCGGCCTTGATGAAGGCCGCCGATGCCTGCTCGCTCAGGCGAAGCTGACCGGCGGCCGCGGTGACGAAGGAGAGAGTCGCCAATCCAAGGACGACAAGCCGCGCGAGAGAAATTCCCTCGGCCCCAAGGGAGGGCAGCCCAGGAGTGTTCTTAGTAGTCAAAATTAACCACCGTCGTTTTTCCCTCTTCGATAAGAACGGGCCGTTCGCTCACCTTTTTCCGGCCATACCAAAATGTGATCCGATAAGCGCCCGGCGGCACATGATCGATGTTGTAACCCCCATCGTCTTCGGGCACGACAAAGTACGGGTTCTCGAGAACGAGGATGGTCGCATACATGTAGGAGTGGATATCGCAATACACATTGACGACCCCCGGATGATCGAAATGGACCGACCTTCGATGCCCCCGTGGGTAACGCCCCAGATCGAACTCTTTGGGCTGCGAATAGGAAAACACGTTATGGAAGAGATCGTCGTTATTCGGGAAGTCGACCGTTGTTCCGACGAGGACCGGCAGGACCAACGGACGAAACAGCATTTGTGACTGGTTGAGCTGCGGATGGAGAGCCGGCGGATCATAGGCAGCCGAAGCCGCCTCGGTCGACTCGAGGTAGATAACCGCCTTTTCGGAAAGCCTGTAGGGTTGGACCGGGTCGCCGGTCGTGTGGAGATGCATCTCGTATCGGGTAAGCGAGCGCTCGCGCAGTAATTCTTCGGCAAATTCGTCGTTTGCGGGTACGACAACCCTTCCGCGGACTCCGCTCTGCGCGAGTAATCCATACTCCGGAAGAAGGAGAAGACAAGCTGCGAGGAAAATGAAAGGGCGGGAGTGTAAATTTGCCCAACCGGCTTGCGCAATCAACATGAGATGCTGTGGGAACCGTCGCAATACCCGAATCTCAAAGTACCCCGAATGTACCGCTTTCCGCTTTGAGATTCAACGGGAATGCTCTCGATTATCCACCATCCAGCAATCCCACAGCATCTCGATTGAATCTTCGATCCCGCACCGCGGGACACGGCGGGATCGAAACGGTGCGTCCCTATCTCTGCAACACCGCTTTGACGACGCGCCTGAACGATGTTCCGGTGCCCGCGGCCGGACGGGCATCAAGCCGCAGGAAGTAGACGCCGCTAACATGGTCGGCGGCGTTCCAGGAAACAGATTTTTGACCCGCCAACTCGATCCCATCGGCAAGGGTCGCGACGAGCTGGCCCAAGACGCTGTACACCCGGATAAGAACGCGGCTGTCGACGGGAAGATCGTAACGAACGACGGTCGCGCTATTGAAAGGGTTGGGGAACGCCTGATTGAGCGTGTAGTCCGAGGGCGACACGCCTGCGGCTCTTAAGAACAAGGACCGTGGGGGCGTTGTGAGCTTGATCGCGCCGCGGCCCGTCAAGGACACGCCTCTGCCATCGATCCCCAGTGTGACCGTACCGTCGACCGCCTCGACATCCCAGGCGGCGGTGATGGGGTACAATGCGGACGAGATTACGATCCCCGATTCTCTGCCCCCGGATGCGGCGAGAAATTGGAGCTCGTGTCCGGAGGAAAACCGGACGTCAAATGCGCCGGGCGGCGGAATCGGCGGGAGCTCGCCGGCGGAACCGGCCTCCCCATCCCGGCGGACGCTAAAATAAAGAGCTTTCTCGCGTCCCATGGCATCCCGGATGGTAAGGCGGCTTTTCCCTTGCAGGTCCCGCCGCGCGGGATCGGCACTTGCGGCGGACGGGAGCGAACTGCCGGAAGCGGTATCCAAAATCAGCTTTCCCTGAGCGCTAACTTTTAGCCAGTACCCGTACCCGGGGACAATTGTATCGGCAACAAAATAAGAACCATTGAATCCGAACATCGGCGAGCTGATGATCCCACCCGGCAGCGATGCGATGGCGTGGCTGGAATGCGGCACCGCGAGCGATCCGATCATGTTCCACCCCTTCAGCGCATCGATCGTGTCTTGGACCACCGGAAAACCGGTCAACGATGCGGTCTGACCAGTATTGAACTTCAACCAGTATCCCAGGCCGATCGATAAGAGCGACTGTGTGACGTACGAACCCTGGTAGGAGAAAGCATGAGAAACGGCCGTCGGGAAAAGGGTCGTTGTCCTCCGGTCGGGTGCGTTCACCGGCAGCGAGACCATGTTCCAGCCTGCCGCTATTTGCCGGTCGACCGTAAAAAACGCGCCCGGAGCGAGCACGACAATCCTTCCCTTCATTCCGATTGAGGCGTGGACGGTGCAAACATAGTAATGGGTTCCAAGCGCGGATAAGATTGCGCTTCCCCCTCCGTGCGGAAGGTCGAACCCGCCGTTGGAGACCGTGTCATTCGCAAGCCAGGTCGATCGGCTCACCTCCCGCGCCGTGTGCATCGGGTCGAGGACAAAATGAACCGTATCGCCGGAGACAACGGCCAGGCTTTCCGGAACGAACGTGAATACGGCCGAGCTCATGATCGTATGTGCGCCAAAATTCAGGAAGCTGATCGTGTGGTTTTCGCCCGAGAACACCGTCACCGGCCACTGATGGGCAGCCGTCGCCCCCTGCGACACGCCGTCGACGTCGACGGAAATATGGGACCACGATGCGCTGTCGGCTTCGACGGCAACGTATGTTCCGCCGGGAAGATTACCGGCCGTGAACGACTTCCCGGAGACGACGGAATCAAGGACAACGCCGGAGCCGACCGAGTCCCTGTATAATTTAAGGCTCCAGTTTTTCATCATCCGGTCGGCGGTTGTGGAGATGTTCCCATCCTGATCGACAGTGCTCTCCACTGTGAGCGAGTTCAGCGGGGGGGGAGGGGCCGGGTTAACGGCGATGATTCCTTTCATTCCAATCGACGCGTGCGGCTCGCAGACATAGTAGTGCGTCCCCGTGTCGGTGAGGACTATCGTGCCGCCGCCGAACGGCACCATAAAACCGCCGTTTGAAGTGTTTCCATTCACGTCCCAAGTCGCCTTGCTCACCTCGACTGCGTCGTGCATCGCGGCAATGACGAATTGTACGGTATCCCCGGAAACAATTGTCACATTGTTCGGTGAGAAGGTGAACCCAGAGTTGCTAATCGTGTGCACTGTTGCGAGCCCCCTCGACGCAGAGACCGTCAGGGCCGCGATGATATAAAAAAGCGTTCTCATCTGACTCCTCTCGAGTTTGTGAGACGAGATTAAAGACGGGTTGATCGTCTGATCCCCGGCCGCTGCTCTCCCCGCTTAATGTACGGTTATTGTCCCCGTCATACCCATTGCGCTGTGGTACGTGCAGTGGTACCCGAAGGTTCCTGCAGTGTTGAACGTTGTCGTTGCGCTGCTTCCCGCGGGCATATTCCCGGTGTCCCAATTTCCAGGAGTGTCACTCGTCGAGGTGTGGGCGATCGCATCCGTGTTTTTCCACGTGATTGTTGTGCCCTTTGTGACCGTAAGAGTGCTCGGGCTGAAGGTTGACCCCGGCATGGTGACTGTATTCGAAGCCGGAGGAGGCGGGGTTCCGTAGGAGGTTGTCCCCGAGTCGTTCTTGCAGCCTGGAGATCCCGAAAGTGCGCTCATCAAAGCAATGACTCCCAATGACATCAGTGTTTTTTTCATGGCGAATCCTCATTCGATAATCGGTTATTATGCCGGTTATATTGGGCCCGGCCTATCACCCTTCAGTTGCAACAGGCGTACCACAATTCCGAAGTGGTGAAAGGGGCTCCTACGCCATGATTCGGGAGGCTGCTTGTGGAGTGTATGTCACATCGATTCGGCGCGCTCGGGAGGGTGTGTGGCACGGATGCCACCAGGACTGCGGGATTCGCGGGGAGTAACGTTATTCAACGAACGCGGAGACCAGGGGAAAGAAGTTACGTGCGAATGGTTTATCGGACCTGCGGTTTCTTGAAGTGGGATTTTCGGCGGCCACCCGGCCGGTTCGCGCGGGAAACTGCTATGGCTTTTCCTTTGAGGGACGTTCCGTTGAGCGTCTCTATCGCGCTGAGGCCCTGCGCCTCCGTCTGCATGATTACAAATCCATACCCGAGCGGCTCATGTGTCCGGAGGTTGGTGATGATTTCAACGGATTCGACTGTCCCGCACGATTCAAAGGCAGTTTTCAGTTCCTGCTCTGTGAGATCGGCCGGCAAGTTTCCGACATGAATATTCATCTGCTCCTCGTTTGCGACGGGCAGGATCGCAGTCACCCGCACAAATTATCCGCGCGGGCTCGCCGATCTCTCAGCGCGTCCTTACCAGGATCGCCGGCCTCCGCCTCCGCCCCTTCGTCCGCCGCCCGATCTGCCGCCATCCCAGCCGCCGCCCGACCTGCGCTCGGGGCGGGGTCGTGCCTCATTGACGTCGAGCGAACGCCCCTTCATTTCCTTTCCGTGTAATGCTTCGATCGCAGCCTTTGCTTCCGCTTCGACCGGCATTTCGACGAATGCAAACCCCTTGGAGACGCCGTTGAAACGATCTTTGACGATCGTTGCTTCCTTGATCTCTCCGAAAGCCTGGAACGCTTCCTTAAGATCTTCTTCCGTGACATCCCGCGACAAGTTGCCGACGTAAAGTCTCATGGTAACCTCTTGTAATGATGAGAAGTGAATTGCGGTCTATGCACGGGCTGTGGAGCCAAAAGAAGGCCTAACGGTTCCTCTCCGGTGAGTCCTGCGGCGGGGAGTACTATGCACCGCTCAGTGCGAGCTAGCCGTTGAATGGATTAACATACCTTAAATAAACATCGTTTCCAAATAACCTCTCTATAATAGTAGCCGCGCGTCAGAGAGCAGACCCATTTGTTGCGGTCTGTTCAGATTTGGGGAAAAAGCGCTATTTCTCCGGCGGCAGGGCGGCGTCCGTGATCGCGTAGATACCGGGAGATACCTCCGGAATTATTCCCAACCGTACGTAAATCGGCCGCACTTCTTTCCGGAATGACGGGAGCCGGGCGGCAAATATGACCGCTGCTATAATACATACCATCCCGCTGATGAACAAAGTCCTCGGGGCCCCGATTGTACCGGCGAGACTTCCGGCGAGCAGGCTGCCGAAGGGCGCCATTCCGAGGAAGCAGAGCGCGTAAAAACTCATGACGCGGCCGCGTTTGTCGTCGTCTACGATTGTTTGAAGAATGGTGTTGCTCGTCCCCATCTGAAGCATCATTCCGAGGCCGACGAAGCACAAGAGGAGCATCGAAAGCCAGACCGTGTGCGAGAGAGTAAACGCCGCGAGGCCGGCCCCGAAGAGGCCCGCCGCAAGGGGAATCCACCGTCCCAATCCGACCACGGTCGTGCGCGAGGCGAGCAAGAGAGCTCCGGTCACAGCGCCGACGCCCGTCGCCCCCATGAGTGCGCCGAGCGTGTTGGGGCCTCCACCGAGAACGTCCCTCGCAAAGATCGGCATCAAAACGGCGTAGGGCATGCCCGTCAGGCTGACCAGCGCAAGGAGCAACAATATTCTCCGGATCGGAGAAGATCCGGCCACGTATCGAAATCCCTCCAGCAATCCCTTGAGTATCCCCTGCTGTATCGCGTCCCGCTTCCGCGGGGTGATCTTCATGGCCGTCAGCGCGTAAATGACCGCGATGTAGCTGAGCGCATTCAGGACAAAGCAGGCCCCCTCCCCGACGGCGGCGATGACCATTCCCGCTATCGCGGGTCCGATAAGGCGGGCGCCATTGAACAGCGACGAATTGAGGGCGATCGCATTTCCGAGGTCCTCTCTGTTTTCAATCATATCGAGGAGGAAGGATTGCCGTATCGGCACGTCGAAGGCGTTGACCAGCCCAAGGAAAATACTGAGGGAAACGATATGCCAAACGGCAACGACGCCGGTGAGAGTCAGAACTGCAAGGAGTGCAGCTTGCGCCATTGCGAGCGACTGCGTTACGATCAACATGCGATGCCGGTTCCAACGGTCGGCGAGCACGCCGGCGAACGCGCTCAGGAGAAAGGCAGGCATCTGACCCGCAAACCCGACGACCCCGAGGAGAAACGGAGAATTGGTCATCCGGTAAACAAGCCAGATCATTGCGACTTGCTGCATCCAGGTTCCGATGAGGGAGACGAGCTGACCCCCGAAGAAGAGCCGGTAATTGCGGTAACGCAGAGTACGGAAGACGTGCGCGAAGCCACCCAGGTCAACAGGACGCGGAGCTTTTTTCATAGGCATGCGTCCGGGGTGCTAGAAGAGAAAGGCTCCCGTCGACACACCGCTCGACGAGAGCCTTTAAACGGACTTCCGATTTCGCTATTTGCCAACGACGAGGAAGTAGGTCAGGAACCTGAGACCGTTCACCCATTCGAACATCCACACCTCGATCCATTTCAGCGGATTCCATATATGTAAATACCATCGCCGCCAGATCCTCTGGGCGTATGCCCTGGTATAGGAACCGGCGAATGGATTCCGCTTTCTGAACCAGAGGCTGACGACCGAGGGTACTTTGACCTCCGGCATCTCATCGTGAAGCTTCTGGTAGAATGTGACAAGCTCCCCGGCCTTGAGGTCACGCCAATCGAGAATTTCCTGCTTCGTCTTCAGAATATGTTCGTGAAGGGCCTCCTCGATCCGGGACTTCGGCCGGCTCCGCAGCCAGACCTCTTCGAACTGTAAGAAGAGTTTCGCTATTGCCCGGATCCGCGTAACGGCCGACCTGAGACGGCCCCACCAGAACGTCAGGGGGGATTCCAGCGGGAGGCCGGCTCGCCGGTCGCGGCGGTGCCGGATGGTCCAGAACCCGCAGTTCATCGGGTGCAGGCGTTCGATTCTCGATGCGTACAGGTACCAGGCGAAGAAGAAGATCCTGTCCCAATAATAGCGCCAATCGTGCCGCCAGATCTTGAGGACGTTAACCATATGTTCCGTGGAGTAGAATTGTTCCCACGTTTTCCGGTACGCCTCCATGAGTTCATCTTTTGTCATGCGCTCCGGAGCCACCGCCACATGCGCGGAATCGTATGTATTAAAATCCGCGTCCATCCACCTTCGGTCGTGCCACCACCGCTGGTGGTCCTTCGAACCGGGGAGAGGCGTCAGGATGTAAAACGAGGCGGAATCGAACCCGATTCGCTGCAGTTCCGCGATATCCTGCTTGATGCTCTCCGGGGTGTCAAATGGCAAGCCGAGGATATACCCCGCGTGGGTCGCGATGCCCTGCGTGTGGCAGTGATCCACGAGGCCCTTGTACTCGGATACCTGGTTCTGGAACTTCTCCTGCGAGCGGAGGTTTTCGCGGTTCACACTCTCGACCCCGAAGAAAACCTGGTTGCAGCCTGCTTTTGAAGCCAGGATGAAAAAATCCCCGCCGGGGATCTTTCGCGCCGCGAGATCGCTCTGCATCATAAATGTAAACGGGATCTTTTCTTCTTCTCTCAAACGAGTGAGGCCCGCAAATAGCTCACGCCAGCGCGGGTTTCGCGCGATATTATCATCCGTGAAGAAGCAGTGTGCAATGCCCGCTTCGTTATAGCTCTGCCGCACGAATTCAACGACCTGCAGGGGATCGCGGCATCGCATCGTTCTGCCCTGCACATTGATGATTGTGCAAAAGTCGCATGTAAAAACGCACCCGCGTCCTGTATCGATCGTGCTGAACGGGGAAGCAAATCCCTTCAGGTCCTCTTTCGTAAGCCGGGGCGTTGGGAGATCGGCCAGATCGGGCGTCTTGTCCAGGAAATTATAGAGCCCGCGGGATTGACCGCAGATTACATCCTCCACGATGCCCGGCAGCCGGCCGCCCTCGACCTCTCCGGCGACGAGCGTGATACCCTTCGTTAACGCCTCGCGGAGGTCGGTCGTGAGGCCGATCATGGAAAGCATTCCGCTCACGTGGAATCCGCCGATCAGGACGGGAATCCTGTGGGGGAGGAACCAGGCCGCGATATCGAGCGCGCGCGGGTACTGATTCGATTGCACGCCGACGAGCATGACGATGCTTTTCACGCCGGGTTTTGCCGACCGCTTGATGATTTCTTTCATAGGAACCCGTTCGATCGCCTCATCGATCTGCCGCACTCTCAGCTTCACACCCGAGAAGAATGGGTAGTTGGCGAGATCACGGGCCAGCGTGCCCATCTGCGTGAGCGTGTTGCTCCTGATTACGCCGACGCGGGTTTTGATCGGGTATCCGTCGTCCGTGTAATTCGTCGCACGTATCAATGTGAGATCCAGTTCATGCATGCCGTACATGGAGGCCGTCTGGGGGTGGGCGGAAATTTCCGGTTGTTGAATCAAATCTTCGACTGCAGATTCACTCTGCATGACTTACACCTCGAGAGTTATGGACCGATGCCGTTGAATGCACGCAGCTAAGATAGGAAAAGGAGGGCAGAAAGCAAAGCTGGGGGTGTCCTGCGCCGCCTCATTTGCTTGAAATGGGGTGAAACCGCCGGTTATGGCCGGTTCGGGGTAAAAAATACCGGAGTTAGAATCGCAGGGGGCGCCGTGCGCGGCGCAAGACTCATCGCGGGTTTGGGCAACCCATCGACCTCATTGCGTTTTCAGTTTGTCTTTGAATGCCTTCTTGAACTTCTCGAGCTTCGGTCGTATGACGAACATGCAGTAGGGCGCGCTGCCATTCTTATTGAAATAGTTCTGGTGGTAATCCTCGGCCTTGTAAAAATTCTTAAAGGGAACGATCTCGGTGACGATCGGATCGTCGAATGCCTTCGATGAATCCAGTTGCTGTTTATAATGCCCGGCGAGCTTCTTCTGTTCCTCGTTGTGATAAAAAATGGCGGAGCGGTATTGCGTTCCGGCGTCGTTCCCCTGGCGGTTCAAGGTTGTGGGGTCGTGGCTCTTCCAGAACGCCTCCAGCAGCTCCGGGTAGGAGATGCGGGCGGGATCATAGGCAATCTGGCATGCCTCGGCATGTCCCGTCGTCCCGGTGCACACTTCCTCATAGCTCGGGTTGGCGACAGTGCCGCCGGAGTACCCCGAGACAACCGATTCAACGCCTTTCAGGTTCTGGAAAACCGCTTCCACGCACCAGAAGCAGCCCGCGCCGAATGTCGCAGTATCTGTTGTTCGGGACGTGGTGGTTTTCGCCCCTTTGTCGATACTAGCGGTTCCTTGAGTCGCGGATCTTTTTCCCGCTAAGAGTAACGCTGCCAGTGTGGCTAGTACAGCCATAGCAATCACCATTCCCTTCATTTGGCTCATTGATACCTCAAACGTTATACTATGGTACGAAAATTCCCGCCCAGTTGAAATCAAGCGCGCTTTCGCAGCAAATAGTATTAGGAAATGAACACTAATTTGCTTATCTTATGACATCAAACAACAGTATTCCGTCTTTTCTCCTTCCGGAGAGCTATTCTGCCCGAAAAACCGCAGAATACGCACGCTTTTAGAATCCTTCTGATGAACCGGACGCACCCTCCAAGGTCGAAACGCCATCATGTGGAACAAGCCCGACCGAGAGTTATATCTCGAGACGAGCGATTCAAGAGTCGGTAATTTCGGCGTACACCTTGCCCGGCGGTTCAGTCGGGTTCTTACCTATACATGAAAGGATTTGTTCCATGGAAAAAGGAACAGTCAAATGGTTTAACGCAGCCAAGGGCTTCGGTTTCATTTCACGCACCGGAGGCGAAGATGTTTTCGTTCACTTCCGCGCCATCAACGGTGGGGGCTACAAGAGCCTCAACGAGGGCGATGCGGTGGAGTTTGAAGTCGAGCAGGGTCCCAAGGGACTCCAGGCGAAGGACGTCTCCGTAGTCTAATCGGGGCACTCGAACCTGAAATACCGTAACACAGAACCCCGCCCATAAGGCGGGGTTTTTTTATCAAGGAAGAGTACTATGCAGATTGGCATCGTCGGGTTGCCGTTTTCGGGAAAGTCGACGCTCTATCAGACGATCACCAAAACGCACCTCGATCCCGCGGCGCTGACGAAAGCGGAAGCCCATCACGCGATCGTCAAAGTGCCGGACTCGCGCCTGGATAAACTTTCCGCCCTTTTTTCCCCCGAGAGCACCATGCAGGCGACGATTGAATTCGTCGATGTCGTCGGGCTGAAAAAGGGAGAATCGGGCTCGACGCAGTTTACCACCAACTTCCTCGCAAACGTCAAAACGAACGACGCCCTCGTCGAAGTCGTGCGGTTGTTTGCGAACGAGTCAGTCCCGCACCCCGACGGCCAGGTCGATCCGGTCCGCGACATCGCCTCGTTCGAGACGGAATTCATTCTTTCCGACCTTTCGATCATCGAGACCCGCCTCGACCGGATCAGGAAGATGGCTCAAAAAACGGGGGATGAGCAGATGAAGCGGGAGCTCCCTGTGCTCGAACAGTGCCGAAGGATCCTCGAGAGCGGGAAGCCGCTTCGCGCCATCGGTTTCAGCAAAGAGGATCTGTTTATTCTGAAAACCTACCAGCTGCTATCGATAAAGCCTCTTCTTATCGCGCTCAATTTCGACGAGTCCCAGCGAAATGCCGCTGAAGAGACCCGGAAGCTTGTCGCCGCGAAAGCCGGGGAGAAGGATACGAAAGTTGTGACGTTTTTCGGAAAGATAGAAATGGAAATGTCGGAGCTTCCGGACGAGGAAGCGACGGCCTTCATGGGTGAATATGGGATCAAAGAATCGGCGCTCGACGCGCTCATTCGCGAGGCCTACGCGCTGCTCGGGCTTCAATCCTTCTTTACCGTCGGAGAGGATGAGTGCAGGGCGTGGACGATCAGAAAAGGGTTGACCGCGCAGGAAGCCGCGGGCGTGATTCACACGGATTTCGTCGGCAAGTTCATCCGGGCTGAAGTCGTTCACTACGACGACTTCATCGCCCACGGAGGCTCATTCCCCAGGGTGAAGGAAGCGGGCCTTTGGAGACTTGAGGGGAAGGAATACGTCGTCAAGGACGGGGACATCATGTCGATACGGCATAGCTGACCCCGGAGTCTATTCCGCGATCCGGAATTCGGGATCGGGCGGACGGATCTCGTCGTACATGGTCTTCAAGGCGGCGTACGCCGCATTCGATCCGCGCTGCGAGGCCTTTCGATAGAGGTGGACGGCTTCTGAGGTATCACGGGGCACCCCGAGACCCGTTTCGTAACAATAGGCGAGCATGGTCTGCGCGAGTACGGACCCGTCTTCCATTGCGCGCCACAGCGCGCTCATGCTCGAACTTGCCGGCGCGGAATTCTTGTGTTCCTGCACCTCGATCATCGAAAGTCGAATTCCTGCCTCCCGGAATCCCATCCCGTCTGCGGACTCTAGCAACTTGATTGCCCTGTCCCGGTTTTGTTGTACCCACGTGCCTGTGTAATAACCCATCCCGAGCTCGACGACAGCCGGCGGATAATCGCGCGACGCGGCGCTCTGAAGGAGCTCGAGAGCCTGCGATTGCGTCAATTGGTGATCAAAATCCGAGGCGATCAATTCCGCCCATGCAAACTGCGCGGAAGGATCATTCCTGTCGGCTTCCTCTTTCAGGCGCCGGAAGAAATCGTTGTGCCGGATCAACTTCCAGAGGAGCGCCGGCGCCCAGGGTGAGTCGAACCGCATCGCCCGAAGATAGTAGACGGTCGCCTGCACCTCGTCCCGCTTCATGACGGCTCCCTGTTCGTACCACCGCCCGATCAGCGTCAGCGCCTCCGGGCTGCCGGCTTCGGCCGCATCGAAGATGCGGCGCACGAGGGCAGAATCGGCCTCGCCGTCGGACTTGGCAGACTTGGCGGATGCGGGGGTTTTGGCGATGTTCATTGTTGTAAGCTGAGCGTTTGCGGCCTGCTGGACCTCGCGCGTGAGTGTCGTGTCATCAGGCAGCGGAATCGAGTCGCTCTCTGTGTCCAGGAAGATCGGCTGCAGGCCGGATGCTGTTTGTGGGACCGATGAAATATGCGTCCGGTCTTTCCTGCCCTTGCGATTTGTCGTATCGCGCGCCGGGCGGTTCGCCCGTGCATCGAGCCCCCGCCGCTTAAATTCTTTGAGGATCTCCCTGGCGGGCTCATATCCCGAGTCGGCTGCCAATGATTCCCAGCGGTAGGCCCCCGCGTAATCCCTCGG
>DASQAZ010000005.1:0-56666 GCA_035635475.1 Bacteroidota bacterium
AAGAACTGAACCTGTCATGTCCCGTATACTTGCGATAATTTGGCTTTCCCTTGTCGTCTCAGGACTTCGGGGAGAACCGCCGGCACCGGCCTCAACTCACGTTTACCAATTCGTGAATGGGAAGTGGTTCGACGGAGGGAAGTTCACATCGGCGAGTTTCTACACGCTTGATGGGATGCTCACGTCGAAGAAGCCCGGCCGAGTCGACTCGGTGATCGACCTTTTGGGTAAATTCGTTGTCCCGCCCTATGGAGAAGCCCACAATCATAACATCGACGGATTCAAGAAGGTGGAGGACCGGATTCGTGCGTACCTGAACGACGGCATCTTTTACGTGAAGAACCCAAACAGCATCCCGCGGTATACGGCCCGCATGGCCGGCATCATCAACACGCCGCTCTCGATCGACGTGATTTTTTCCAATGGGGGCCTCACGGCTTCGGGAGGACATCCGCTGGAGCTCGTGCGGCGCAATATCGGCCTCGGGATCTTTTCGCAGGAAGATGCCGAGGGAGGAATGTACTACATCATCGACAATGCAAATGATCTCAAGCGCAAGTGGGAAACGATCATCGCCGACAGACCCGATTTCATCAAGACCTATTTGTTGTACTCTGAAGAATATTCAAAACGAAAGGACGACACGAGCTTTTTCGGTTGGAAGGGATTGGATCCGGCGCTCCTTCCGAAAATTGTGAAAAAGGCGCATCTGACGGGCTTGCGCGTCTCTGTGCACATCGAGACATCGAAGGATTTCCACAACGCGCTGATTGCAGGAGTCGACGAGATCAACCACCTGCCCGGTTTTCGCCCCGATTCCACGGTTGACTTGGCTCGCTATTCCATCACCGAAGCTGACGCCCGGGTGGCGGGCCGAAGGGGAGTGGTCGTGGTGACCACACTGGCAGGAAGCAGCGGTGGCAGCGCAGAGTATCAGAAAAAATTCACCGAACTCCACAAGAAAAATCTTGAGCTCCTGAAAAGAAACCGAGTGCGCATTGCGATCGGGAGCGACAGTTATCGGCAAACCTCTGTTCCAGAGGCGATGTATCTGAATCGGCTTCACGTGTTCGACAATGCAGAATTGCTGAGAATCTGGTGTCAAACCACGGCGGAAGCCATCTTTCCCAGGCGTAAAATCGGCCGCCTCAAAGAAGGATACGAAGCGAATTTTCTTGTGCTCAACGGCGACCCGATTCGGGATTTCGCTAACACTCAGAAGATCGAGTCGCGCGTAAAGCAAGGCGAATTCCTGAATTTAGTGAAGTGATCCGTTAATCGGGATGCCTTTTCCGATTGCTTTTCCAGGAACTTTTGTGTATCATAGATTGGTTGTCTTATGCAACGGCCTTGATGAGTTCCCCAACGCGATCCCCTTTCCCACATCGAACGGCAGCAGCGCTTTTCTTCCTCCCCATCGTCGTTCTTCTGGAGTTTTCCGGCTGCTCGACGTATCATAACGTCACGGCGTACTTTAATACGTATTACAACGCACGGAGGCTCTTTGACGAGGCGGTGGGAGAACTCCGGCAGCAGCCGGCGAAGGACCGCGACACCAACTACTTCGCTGCGTACACCGTTCCCCAGAATATCCAGGATAAATTTGATAAAGTCATCGAAAAGTGCTCGAAGCTGATTCAGTTCTACCCGAAAAGCTCATATGTCGACGACGCAATCCTGATGATCGGCGAATCCTACGTCTATCTCGGTGAATATGAATCGGGGACGAGGAAGTTTAAAGAGCTCTCGGACAACTTTCCGACAAGCGACGTGCGATTTGATGCGAGGCTCTGGGACGCCAAGGCGAAGTATCTCATGAAAAAGAACGACGAAGCGCTTGCGGTCATCAAAGACCTGTTCCCCGACGCGCGCGCGCAGGGCAAGAATGACATCTTACTTGAAGCGCTGATGCTCCAGGCGCGGATTTTCTCCGAGCGGGGGGAATTCGACCAGGCGGCTTCATCCTGGGGGCTCGCCTCGGAGGTTTCGGCCGACGATGCGCTGAGGGCGATGGCGGAGTATCAGCTCGGCCGCAGCCTCGAGAAGCTGGGCGACAAGGCGAAAGCCGCGGAGGCGTACAGCAAGGTTCGGAAGTTCAACCCGGATCCTGCCCTCGACTTTGATTCCAGACTCCGCTACGGCACGATGCTTGCCGGCACCGGCCAGCAGCGGCGGGCGCTCAAGCAATTCGACGACATGAACGAGGATCCGCTGACGGTTGAGCAGCATGCGCTGGTGGACTACGAGATCGGCAACACCTACCTGGCGATGGGCGACACCGCGCAGGCGTTCTCGCTGTATAATATGGTGGATACCACGTACCGGAGGTCCGACGCGGCGGCCAAGAGCTACTATCGGCTCGGACTCGTGCACGAAGAGGACCGGCTCGATTACAAGTCTGCCCGGGAGTATTACAATAAGGCGAAGGGAGAGTCTCCGAACTCAGAGGTTACGATCCTGGCACAGCGGCGGGCAGAGAATCTGGACCACCTTTTCAACACGCTCGATGATTTGAAAAGGGATCGCGAGATGTACATCATCGCGCTGCACCGCGATTCGGCGATCGCCGCGGGAGACACGGCGGGAGTCAGGCGCATCGACATGCTTTCGAATGCCAGGTCTGCCGGACGGATCGTGGATACCACCGCCGGGAGAAGGCTGGCGGGGGACATTTCGAGAAGGGCGTTTCCGGTTCCAGACGCAGTAAATGACCAACTCCGCCGTCCGGGCGAGGAATCCGGGCGTGGCTCGAGCGAGACGCTGCGACGGAGATTGACTGACCGCGACCAGTTTCCCGATGAGGATGAGGCGGGATTGGCGCCCGGGGGGCCGGTGGTGTCGGCCGGCGCCGGTTCTCGATATGGTGGGAGGGACTCTCTACAGGGCGCGGCAGTGGCAAGGCCGTCAACCCCATCGGTCACGCTCACGGCTGATTCCGTCCGCTCACTGCTCGCGCAGGCCCATTTCGAACTTGGCGGAATTTATTACCTCGAACTCAAACGGCCCGATTCAGCGATGGTCTGGTATGAAAGCGTCGTGGAAGAATTTCCGTCGACGCCATTCGTTCCCAGGGCGCTCTATGCTATCGCAGAAATCCAGAGCGGGCGGCATCATGACAGGATCGTGGATTCCCTGTATCATGTCTTACTGACGCGCTATGGACAGTCGGAATATGCCGCCCAGGTCAGAAAGATTCTCGGGATTGAAACAAAGCAAGCCCAACCCGACTCGGCGGAGTCTCAGTATCGCGAGGGCGAGAATTATCTGCAGGCCGGTAAACCGACTCAAGCCCTGAAGGTGTTCAAACAGATTGCTTCGAGTCGCAAGAAATCTGCCTTCACTCCCAAAGCAACCTATGCGGTGGGCTGGCTCTATGAAACTGTCCTGCTCAATAACGACAGCGCCGCACAATGGTACCACCATCTTACCAGCCGCTATCCGACGTCGGTGTACGCGGCGGGTGTCCAGCCCAAGATTGCCGTGCACGACAATCCAAAGAGTCTAAAAGAATATGTGAAACTCAAGACCATCGAACCGGTTTCTAGTCAGCCACCCGATTCATTAGGGCGGCCGGCGGCACCCCGGTCCGCTCAAACCGCCGCGGATCGGATCCGGCAGCGCCAGCAGGAGGAGCTGAACAATCGCGTGAATGAGGACACGCCCGAGGAGGATGACACCCAGAAGGATGAGGACGATCAGCCCGACCCAGACGACAACAACTGAGCGATGACACAGCAGTCGGGACGATGCACAATGATCCATACGCGTTGTGCCGTCACTGCTCACGAAACGCCCGCACCAAACATTTTTGTCCTCACTGTTCATTCCCCCGAAATCGCATCATCAGTCAAACCAGGTCAATTCATCAACGTCAAGGTGGTCGAGTCGTCGTTCCCTCTTCTCCGACGGCCGTTCAGCGTTTATCACGTTCATGACGGAGAGGCCGGAATCATCTTCGACGTGCGAGGGATCGGCACACGGATTCTCGCGTCAAAGGGCATCGGCGATGAGCTGGATATCATCGGTCCCCTCGGCCGCCCCTACGGGGTCGATGACGCCTACGGTACGGCCATCCTCGTCGGGGGAGGGCTCGGCGTGGCGCCCTTGCCGATGATAACGCTCGCTCTCAAAAAGAGCGGGAGAGCGATCGCCACCTTTCTCGGCGCTCGGACGCGGACCCTGCTTGTCGATTCTCATCTCGAAAACGTCTCGGTTTCCACCGACGACGGGAGCGCCGGGTTCAAGGGCACGGTCGTCGATCTGCTCCGGTCTCGCCTTCGGGCCGATCGTTACGAGAGGCCGAAGATATTCGCCTGCGGGCCGAACCCGATGCTCAGGAGCCTCTCGCTTTTCGCCGCCGAACATCAAATACCTTGCGAAGTTTCATTAGAAAGTCCAATGGGATGCGGCGTGGGTATCTGCCAGGGGTGCCCGGTCGCGCTTGCCGATCACGAGGGGCAATACGCGCTCATCTGCAGGGATGGAGCGGTCTTCGACTCAAGAAGGGTGCGGATCGCTTAGCATGGTAAACATGGCGGTAACAGTGGGGAAGTTGGTTCTCAAAAATCCGGTCCTCGCGGCCTCGGGGACGTTCGGTTACGGCGACGATTGTGCGGACCTCGTCGACGCCGGCCTGCTGGGCGGCATCGTCACAAAGTCGCTTTCGCTGAATCCGCGGGCCGGCAATCCTCCCGATCGCATCGTGGAGACTCCGTCGGGTATGCTCAACTCGATCGGGCTTGCGAACATCGGCGTGAAGCGGTTCATCGAAGAGAAGCTTCCGGTGTTGCGGAGACTGCAGACCACCGTCATCGCGAACATCGCCGCAAGCTCGGTCGATGAGTACTGCGCCGTGCTGTCGGCCCTGGAAGAGGCAGAGGGCGTCCACGGCTACGAGATCAACGTCTCGTGCCCGAACGTGAAAGAGGGCGGGTTGAGCTTCGGGACGAGCTGCAAGATGACGGCGGAGATAACACGGCGTTTGCGTCCGCTCACAGAAAAGACCATCATCATCAAGCTGACTCCGAATGTCGCGCATATTTCGGAATTTGCCCGGGCGGCCGCCGACGCCGGCGCGGATGGGATCTCCGTCATCAATACATTAATCGGCATGGCGGTCGACGCCGATAAACGCGCGCCCAAGCTCTCGACAGTCACGGGCGGCCTCTCCGGTCCCGCGATCAAACCCATCGCCCTGGCAAAGGTCTTCGAGGCCGCCGGCGCGGTACGCATACCGATTATCGGGATCGGGGGGATCATGAGTGCGGAGGATGCCGTGGAATTTCTTCTGGTCGGGGCCACGGCCGTTCAGGTCGGTACCGCAAACTTCATCGATCCGGCCGCAGGAGTGAAGATAGCGGGAGACCTCGAGCAGTATTGTACCCGGCGCGGGATTAAAAATGTAACCGATCTTACCGGAGGGCTCAAAGCGTCGAGAGAGCTCTCCGTCGTTCATAGCTGGCTGTAATCTCGGGAAAACGCTTAACCGTGCCCGCCGCCGACCGGACTCTGCGGTTCCTTTTTGACCTACAGTTTTTCGGAATAAAGGCAGGACTGGAGAATATCCGGGAGCTCCTCAAATTTCTGGGGAACCCGGAGCGCCGCTTTCCTGCGGTGCATATCGCCGGGACGAACGGCAAGGGTTCGACCGCGTCGATGATCGCGTCGATCCTCACGGCGTCCGGTTACCGGACAGGGCTTTACACGTCTCCGCATCTGATCGATTTCAGCGAGCGGATTCGCATCGACGGCAAACCGATCGCGCGGAAAGAAATCGTCCGGTACACCCGCTCGATGAGGAGCCGGATCGAGAAAATCAAAGGAACATTCTTTGAAGCGACGACCGCGATGGCGTTTCAGTATTTCGCCGACAAACGGGTCGACGTCGCGGTCATCGAAACCGGTCTTGGGGGGAGATGGGATGCGACAAACGTCATCACACCGCTCGTAAGCGTGATCACGAACATCGGACTCGAGCATACCGAGTACCTCGGAAGCACGATCCCGCAGATCGCCTTTGAGAAAGGGGGCATCATCAAACCGGGCAGACCCTGCGTCACGGGGGCGACGCAGCCGGCAGCGATAAAAAGACTCGCGGCGATCGCCAAGAAGCGGGGCGCCAATCTGATTCGCGCCGACCGAGCCTCCTCCGTCGAGATTATCACCCGGTCCATTGATGGGCTCGAGGTGAATCTGCGCGCTCAGGGGAGCGCTTACAAAAAGTTAACAATTTCGCTCGCCGGGGATCATCAGGCCCGAAACGCGCAGCTCGCGGTGCTCGCGATCCGGCAATTGCGCCAAAATGGCGACTTTCGCCGGATATCGGGCCCGGGCGTTCGGGCCGGGATGCGTTCAATTCGCCGGCATTCCGGTCTGCGGGGCCGGCTTGAGCTCGTGCCTGATGAATCATGGGTGATTGCAGACGTGGCTCACAACCCCGATTCCATCGCGACATTGATCGCCTCGCTGCGCCGGCTTGTTTCGGGAAACTTCCTCACGGTGTTCGGCGTTATGGGGGATAAGGACTATCGCAGCATGATCCGCCAGCTTGCCGGGATTTCGCGCCTCGTCGTCGCGGTGCGTCCCCGCACCGAGAGGGCACTGGAGAGCCGAACGATCGTCGAAAATTTTCAAGCGGCCGGCACGAGCGCTGTCGATGGAGGGAGTGTCGCTCGCGGCGTCGGGATGGCGCTCAACGCGGCCGGGCGGGGAGAGTGGGTTCTGGTCACTGGCTCGCATTATGTGGTGGGAGAGCTATTAATTTTCCTTAATGGGGGTGTTGAAACTTGACTTTCAGGGGGAAAGCCCCTATATTCAATTCGGGACTCAAAGAGGAAGCACGGTCTCCACCACGCAGCTCATCGAATTCTTTTCAGCCTCAATTTCCTAGTAACTTAATCGTTGATTTACACGGATTAAGTTTGCACCGGGGTACCCCCCCTAAATAGTTACTCACTCATAAGGACGCACCACAGCCATGCCAATGGACATTGGTGAACTGAAATCCAAGAAGATTTCAGAGCTCAGCAAAATTGCCAAAGATTTGAACATCACGGGATATACCGACCTGCGAAAGCAGGACATGATCTTCAAAATCCTTGAGGCACAAACCGAGAAGGACGGCCTGACATTCAGCAAGGGCGTTCTGGAGGTCCTGCCTGACGGCTACGGATTCCTCCGCTCGGTGGATTACAATTACCTTCCCTCTCCCGACGACATCTATGTATCTCCCTCACAGATCAAGAAGTTCAGTCTGAGGACCGGAGATACCGTCAGCGGCCAGGTCCGCCCTCCCAAGGAAGGGGAGCGGTTTTTCGCGCTGCTCAGGGTTGAGGCGGTCAACGATGAAAATCCGGACGCGATTCGAGACCGGGTTCTGTTCGACAATCTTACTCCTCTCTACCCGAACAACCGGATCATGCTTGAGACTTCTCCGGGCGAGTATTCGATGCGCATCATGGACCTGCTGACCCCCCTCGGCAAAGGACAGCGCGGCATGATCGTCTCGCCCCCCAAAGCCGGAAAGACCATCCTCCTGCAAAAAATTGCCAATAGCATTTTACGCAACCACCCCGAAGTTTTTTTAATCGTGCTGCTTATTGACGAGCGTCCGGAGGAAGTCACCGACATGGAACGCTCGGTCAACGCCGAAGTCGTCAGCTCCACCTTTGACGAGCCGCCCGAACGTCACGTTCAGGTCGCGGACATGGTGCAGGAAAAGGCGAAGCGCCTCGTCGAGGCGCGGAAGGACGTTGTGATCCTTCTCGACAGCATCACGCGCCTGGCCCGCGCACACAACACGGTCGTGCCGCACAGCGGGAAGATCCTCTCCGGCGGTGTGGACGCCAACGCACTCCACCGGCCGAAGCGATTCTTCGGAGCCGCGCGCAATGTCGAGGAGGGGGGGAGCCTGACCATCATTGCCACGGCCCTGGTTGAAACCGGAAGCCGTATGGATGAGGTCATCTTTGAGGAGTTCAAAGGGACCGGCAACATGGAAATTATCCTCGACCGCAAGCTGAGCGACAAGCGAATCTTCCCGTCCATCGATGTGAACAGGTCCGGTACGCGCAAGGAAGAGCTGCTGTTTGAGGCGGATGAACTGAACCGGGTCTGGATCCTGAGGAAATTCCTGAGCGATTTCTCAACTGTCGAGGCGATGGAGTTCATCACCGAAAAAATGCGGGGGACGAAGACCAACAAAGAGTTCCTCCGCTCTATGAATAGCTGATTCACCCATTCTTCGGCGCCCCGGGTCTGAGCCAATTTCATTCCGCGGCCGGGCCGCGGTTTGACTTTGAGGGCGCGAACTGTTAGATTTCTCTCCCTTATCGTGTTAAAAATCAACGATTTCCCATGGTAAAGCGTCGATTCCTCCTCTGGATCATGCTGTCGTCCGGCATCCTGGCTCCCAGGGTTCGCGCGCAGGATATGAAAAGCGCCATCGGAGTGGGAATGGATTTTGGGGGAGTCGTCCCGGTCACCGACGTCAACGACCATCAGCGGTATCCGTTCGCCCGCGCCTTTCTGCGATTCTACCCCGAACAACACATCGGCATGGAAGCCGGGCTCGGACTCGGCCTGCTGGAGGCGGAACAGGACGGCAACTTCTTCTCGTCCACGATCTATCCCGTCGACGCCCGCCTCCTGATCCAGCCACTGAGGGAAGGGAAGATCCAGCCGTACGCCTTCGGCGGCATCGGACTAATGTATTTTAACCCCGTCGACAAATCTGAAATGCCCCTGCCGCGGAACTCGCGCGACGAGTACCGAAGGATGGCTCCATTCGTGCCGCTTGGCGCGGGCGCCGAGTACCTGGTTTCCGATAAGACGGCCGTCGGCATCCGCGGAGCCTATAATTTCACGTTCACGGACAATCTGGACGATGTCAAAGCGGGAAACAATGACGCTTTCTGGAGCGTGACGCTCACCCTCTTCGGTTTCCTGGAATCCCCCAATAATGATTGGGACGGCGACGGGCTTACGAACGACGAAGAAAAACGGCTGGGGACCGATCCGCATAATCCGGACACCGACGGCGACGGACTTCGCGACGGGGAGGAAGTCAAGGTCTATCACACCGATCCATTGAATAGGGACACCGATGGCGACGGCCTCACCGACGGCGAGGAAGTGCTGAAATATCATACCGATCCGTTGAAAAAAGATACCGATGGAGACGGACTCACCGACGGGGAGGAAGTCCTGAAGTACGGCACGGATCCATTGAATAAGGACACCGATGGGGACGGCCTGACCGACGGCGACGAGGTACTGAAGTACCACACCGATCCATTGAAAAGGGACACCGACGGGGACGGTCTCACCGACGGCGACGAGGTCTTGAAATACCACACCGATCCGCTGAACCGCGACACGGACGGGGATGGGCTCACAGACGGCGAGGAGGTCCTCAAGTATCACACTGATCCGTTGAATAAAGACACGGACAGGGGAGGGATGCCGGACGGAAAGGAAATCCAGCTTGGATTGAACCCCCTCGATCCGAAGGACGATGTCGTTATCGTTGATGTCGGCGAGAAGATCATCCTTGAGGGGGTGAATTTCCAGACCGCGAAGACGACGCTCCTGCCGGGTTCGAAACAGATACTCGATCAGGTGGCCAAGGGATTGAAGGCGTACCCGACTGCAGAGGTCGCGATTTACGGTCACACCGATAATGTGGGCGGCGCAAAGTATAATATGAAACTGTCGCTCGGCAGGGCGAATTCCGTCAAATCTTATCTCGTCTCGAAGGGCATCGAACCCCCCCGGATCGTAACGAGGGGATACGGATACACCAAGCCGATCGCGGACAACGCGACGCCGGAGGGCCGGGCCAAGAATCGCCGCATCGAGTTCGCAAGAATGAAGTAGCAGTCGAGGGTGTTGCTGTGCATTTCCCGTTCCCGCCTGTGCGGGGACGGGATTTTTTTTGCATTTATTTGAGATTTGTCGTACTATCCCATGATCTCTATGATAAAAGACGTTGTTATCGCCGGCGCCTGTAGAACGCCGATCGGTTCGTTCACCGGATCGCTGAGCTCATTGAGCGCGCCGCGCCTCGGCGCCATCGTCATTGAGGAAGCAGTCAGGCGCGCCGGCTTGAAAAAGGAACAGGTGGACGAGGTTATCATGGGCTGCGTCCTGACAGCCGGTGTCGGTCAGGCTCCGGCGAGGCAGGCGGCGATCTTTGCCGGGCTTCCCCCCTCGGTCGGGGCGATGACCGTTAACAAAGTCTGCGGCTCGGGGTTGAAGTCGATCATGCTGGCGGCGCAGGCAGTCATGCTCGGAGACGCCCAGATCGTGGTTGCAGGCGGGATGGAGAGCATGTCGAATGCGCCCTATTTGCTCGAGAAAGCGAGGACAGGCTACCGTCTGGGGAACGCCCAGTTGATCGACTCGATGATCAAGGACGGGCTCTGGGATGTCTACAATGACTTTCATATGGGGAGCGCCGCCGAGTTGTGCGCGAGGGAATGCAACGTTCCCCGGGAAGCGCAGGATGATTTTGCGATCCTGAGCTACCGGCGCGCCCTGGATGCTCAGGCGAACTGCTTCTTCAAGGATGAAATCGTTCCGGTCTCGCTCGAGCAGCGAAACGCGGATGCAATTCTGGTCCGGGAAGACGAGGAGCCCAAGAAGGCGAAATTCGATAAGATCCGGTCGCTGATGCCGGCCTTTGAGAACGAAGGCACTGTTACGGCCGCGAATTCTTCCAAGATCAACGATGGGGCGGCGGCGGTTGTTGTCATGTCGGGGGAGAAGGCCGCAGAGTTGAAGATTCAGCCGATGGCGCGGATCGTAGCGTACGATTCCAGCGCCAAGAAACCCGAGTGGTTCACGACGGCGCCGGCCGACGTCATTCCCAAGGTCCTGGCCAAAGCGGACTTAAAAATCGGCGATATCGATCTGTTCGAAATCAACGAAGCGTTTGCGGTGGTCAACCTTGCCGTCAATAAAATCCTCGGCCTCGACCTAGAGAAAGTGAATGTCCATGGGGGAGCGGTTGCTCTCGGCCACCCGATCGGCGCGAGCGGGGCGAGAATTCTCGTGACGCTTCTTCACGCACTGAAGCGACGAAACTCGCGCCGCGGGATGGCGGCAATCTGCATCGGCGGGGGGGAAGCAAGCGGAATGATTGTGGAGCGCTGACGACCCCGGCATGGAGATCAGAAATGTCACCGTCGTCGGCGCGGGTACCATGGGCAGCGGCATCGCGCAGGTATTTGCCCAGTACGGATTTCCTGTCACGCTGATCGACCTCACGCCCGATATCCTCGAGGGCGGCATGAAGACGATCCGTTCCAGTCTCGACCGCCAGATCAAGAAAGGGACTCTTTCGGAGGACCAGAAGAAGCAAACCCTATCGCGCCTCACCTCGACCACCGCCCTCGACAAAGCGGTTCAATCGGCAGACATTATCATCGAGGCGGCCACCGAAGACCGTTCAATCAAGAAACAGATTTTTAAGACGATCGATGCCTCATCGCCGCGCCGGGCACTGATGGCATCCAACACTTCTTCAATCTCGATCACCGAGCTCGCCGCCGCCACCGCCAGGCCCGAGATGGTCATCGGAATGCACTTCATGAATCCTGTGCCGGTGATGAAACTCGTTGAGATCATCCGCGGCCTGCAAACATCCGACGATACATTCCAGGGCGTGAAGTCATTGGCTCAGAAACTCGAAAAGGTACCGGTAGAAGTCCGCGACTTCCCCGGCTTTGTCTCCAACCGGGTCCTCCTGCCGATGATCAACGAGGCGGTCTACTGCGTCATGGAAGGGGTTGCGGAGCCCGAGGCGATCGACACGGTCATGAAACTCGGGATGAACCATCCGATGGGTCCGCTCTCCCTCGCCGATTTCATAGGCCTCGATGTGTGCCTGGCGATCATGAACGTGCTTCATGAAGGGCTGGGCGATCCGAAATACCGCCCGTGCCCTCTCTTGAAGAAAATGGTGGCGGCAGGACACCTGGGGCGAAAATCCGGGCGAGGATTCTACGCCTACCCCGGGTGACGGAGACCGGATAACCAATGACATTCGATTTCACCGAAACCCAGCTTCTGATCCGTGAAACGGCGCGCAAGTTCGCGGAGGAGGAACTGGCCCCCTCGGCGGCGGAGCGCGACGAGAAGGAGGAGTTTCCGGTCGACGCAGTCAGGAAATTGGGCGCCCTCGGCTTCATGGGAATGATGGTTCCGCCCGAGTACGGGGGTTCGGGGCTCGATATGGTGAGCTACGTGCTGGCCATCGAAGAGATTTCCAAGATCGACGCGTCGTGCGGCGTTATCATGTCTGTAAATAATTCGCTGGTCTGCTACGGGCTTGACCGCTGGGGTTCCGCGCCGCAGAAAGAAAAGTATCTCCGCGAGCTTGCAACCGGCAGGAAGCTCGGCGCGTTCGCGCTCTCCGAACCCGAAGCGGGG
Organism: Bacteroidota bacterium; assembly: GCA_035635475.1. GTDB lineage: Bacteria > Bacteroidota > Ignavibacteria > UBA10030 > SZUA-254 > VBOC01. The sequence continues at coordinate 12,433 of DASQAZ010000005.1, forward strand.
AGCGATGCATCGAACCAGCGGACCTCCGCCGTGCGAACAAAGGGGGGGTATGCATTGACCGGGACGAAAAATTTTATCACGAACGGCGCGAATGCGGACATCGTTCTGGTGATGGCGGCGACCGACCGTTCGAAGGGGGCGAACGGCGTCAGCACGTTCATCGTCGAGAAGGGCACGCCCGGTTTTTCGGTGGCAAAGAAAGAGAAGAAGCTCGGGATCCGGAGCTCGGACACGGTTTCCCTTGCCTTCCAGGAATGTTTCGTTCCCGCCGAGAACCGGATCGGCGACGAGGGCTTCGGATTTAAGTTCGCCATGAAAACTCTCGACGGGGGCCGCATCGGAATAGCAGCCCAGGCTCTCGGCATCGCCATGGCTTCGAGGGATGCCTCGGTGCGATATTCGAAACAACGGAAAGCGTTCGGCCAGTATCTTGCGGAGTTTCAGGCGATTCAGTTCAAGATTGCAGACATGGCGACGAAGATCGAAGCGGCGCAGATGCTGACCATGAAGGCCGCCGCCCTCAAGGATGCGGAGAAACCCTTCGCCCATTATGCGGCCATGGCAAAACTCTACGCCTCCCGGGTTGCGGTGGAATGCGCTCTCGAAGCGATTCAGATTCATGGCGGCTACGGTTACATCAAGGAGTACATCGTCGAGCGTTATCTGCGCGATGCGAAAATCACTGAAATCTACGAAGGGACATCCGAGGTTCAACGAATCGTCATTTCCCGGACGTTATTGAAGAATTGACCCAACCAACCAATCATCCTATAACAACTACGGAGTCGGTAATGCAAAAGATGACAACGCGTCTTTCGCTGCTTTTGGTTATCCTGCTTGCTCTACCCTTTTCGGGGTCCGCGCAGAAGGTCCATGTGGGAGGGCGCTTCGGACTCTCTTTCTTTGGTTATGCAGGGCAGTCATCGGCAGGCCTTCAGATTGGGCCGACGTTCGATTATGAGTTCCAGCCGCGCATGTTTCTCGGTTCGGATCTCAATATCAATACGCAGGGCGGTACGCCGGTTGAGTTGGCCCCCTTCCTAAAATATTTTCTCGAATTGCCCAAGACCGAGACGAAGGCCTACCTTGACGGGGGATTCAATCTCTGGTTCGTAACGGGAGGTCCTTATTTCGGACTCAGATTCGGGGGTGGCGCCTATTTCCCGGTGGCACCGCACATCGAAATCCCAGCGGATCTGCAGATGGGGCCGGTGTTTACAACGGGCTCCACAACATTCTATCTCGCAATAACGTCCGGCATACGCTACACGTTGCCATGAGGAGACTCCCACCCGCGCCGGAACTTCTTAATCCGGAGTAGGCAGTTGTGTCATGCCGGTTTCCTGCTGAAGCAGTGTTCCCCAGGAGGGCCTGCCCGGGGGTAAGCTGAGGATCGAAACCACCTCCCAATATGGGATTCAACGCCTGATTATGCTGTGCCGGTTTATCAGGTGGGCGGGCCAACGGCCGGTCGTGCAGTGGCGTCGCGGCTTCGCCGATCCGTGAATCGCATCGATTGGTTTGAATGAAGAAGTACTGTATCGTTCTCATTCTTCTCCTCACTGTTGTCTGCCGGTTGTATCACATCACGTTTCCGGTCGCGGGATTCGCCGGATGGAGACAGGCAGACACCGCAGCGGTTGCGAGAAACTTCTACGAGAACGGCTTCCATCTCTTCTCGCCGCAAATTGATTGGGGAGGTAATACGGGCGGGTACGTCGAGATGGAATTCCCGATTTATCCCTACCTCATTTCGGGGCTCTATTATCTGTCTTCCCCCCAAGATTTCTGGGGAAGAATTCTTTCGGCGGCTTTCGCGCTCATTTCTGTCTATGCCCTGTTCTTGCTCGTGAAGAAGCACGTGGACGAAAATGTTGCGCTGTGGGCCGCGCTCATCTATGCAGTGATCCCTCTCAACGTCTTCTATACTCGTGCCGTGATGCCAGAGTCGATGATGCTGATGTCGTCGGTACTGGGTATATACTATTTCTCCGAATGGACTGACAGGGACGGAGCGACAACTTTCTTGTTGGCGGGGTTCTTTGTGTCGCTGGCGATCTTGCTCAAAATAACGTGCCTCTACCTGGGTTTGCCCTTATTATTCCTCGCCTGGCAAAAAGAAGGGGCTAAATGCCTGCTTAACCGGAAGGTGTGGTGCTTTGCGTTGCTGGTCCTGACACCCGTCGTTATCTGGTACTACCACGCACACCGCACGTATGTCTCGACGGGACTGACATTTGGAATATGGGATTATGGCTCGGGGAAATGGGGAAACTTTCAGCCACTTCTCACGTTCAAATTTTACAACGATATTCTGTTCAAAAGCATTGCGGAGCGGCACCTGACCTACGCCGGGTTTATCCCCTTTGTGATAGGTCTTTCATTGCCCAGGAAGCGGCCGTCGGAATATCTGTTCGACTGCTGGTTAGTCGCGGTGATTGTATATTTCGGCATCGTCGCCACCGGCAACCAAATCCACGAGTATTATCAACTTCCGTTCATGCTGCCCGCAGTCGTCTATATTGGCAAAACCTTCAACGCGTTCCTTCACCCCAGTCTGATGCGGGTCGATTCAACAAAGAAAAGATTGTCTTTTTGGTTAGCCGCGCTTTGTATTCTTTCTCTGCCAATACTCAGTGTACTGCGACTTACGAGTTTTATGTCCGGGGAACAACAAGATTCTTCACTTTTCCAACTCGGAAATGCCGTTCAACAACTCACGCACCCGGACGACCTGGTCGTAGCGGTAGATCAGGGAGATCCACTCATCTTGTATCGCTGCAACCGGAAGGGGTGGCACGCTCCTGCGAGCGGGATCCAGAGAGAATTCTTGGAGAATGTTACGACTTTAGGGGCGAAGTACCTGGTGGGGACAAAGGATTACTTTGACGATGAGCCGAGTCGCAACGGTCTCCGTGAGCTTATGGCACGGTACACTGTCAAATTCAATTCGGATTCCTATTTCATCCTCTCCCTCGACCAGGGGCAAAGCAGGTAATCTGGCCCCTCTTTGGTCAAGAGGATCCAGGCATCCGTGGTTGCCAGTGCGGATCAAATTTCCTGATTTTACGCATGAAGATTGCGATTGGCCTGCGAATCGCAGTTTGACCCTATCCCGCGGTGCGGAATTAGCATTTCCGGGACATTTCTGATAATAGGGACGGATTTGCCATGCGAATAGGGCTCACGAATATACTTGACAAACAGCGTTTTTTTTGTTATACTGCGGCCGTAATTTTTGCAGGGGCTATAATTAACTATCATCTCATATCTTAGAGGAGATTCCAAATGAAGAGCATCTTACACGTTTCGTGTATGTTATTGCTGATTGCAGCCGTGGCCATGCCCATTCAGGCTCAACCCGTTGCAAATCCGATCTATCTGGGTGTGCGGGGGGGTCTAAACCTTGGCCAGGCTTCGTTCACCCCGGATCCGGGATCAGGTGTTAGCAAAGGTTTCAGGACTGGCATCGCCGGAGGATTGTTTGCTGATTTTGGAGTTTCTAGTAGCTTTTTTGTGGACGCCGAGGTGCTTTACACGCAAGGCGGGGTAAAGTTCTCGTTGGGCAGCGCTGAGGACAATATCAAGGTTGACGAATTGAATATCCCGATCACTGCCAAGTATAAATTCGCGATGGAGGGCAGCAACGTCAAGCCGTACGTTTTTGGAGGGGGTGACCTCGGTTTCGTCATGAAGGCGGAAGAGGAACAAAAGAATATCCCAGGCCAGGCAGATACGACCGCCGACATCAAAGATCAAATCGAGTCAATGGACTATGGTATACATTTCGGGGCGGGAGTTGAGATTGAGGTTTCTCCTGGAGTGAACGTGTTTCTCGATGGCAGGTACGGACTTGGCCTGAAAGACCTTGCCAAGAGCACATCGGTTGAAGTAAAGCCATGGAATATCGGAGTCCTGCTGGGTGTGAGCTGGAGGGTTAATTAGTTAAGCGGGGCAGGGGTTTTCCCCTTCCCATGCCGGAATATCGAAAAGGAAGCCCCAGGGCTTCCTTTTCCTTTTGGTGGCTGATCGGCGCTAACATTCATGGACATAAGGAGTTAGGTGGATCTGTTAAAGGAATGGAGAAAAAAAGACTTGACAAACGTTTAATAATTTAGTATACTCCTACCGCTATTTTTTCGTACATATTGATTCGGATTTATAGATAGATGTTGCGCCCTTTGTGAGCGTTCTATTCTAAATCACTATGTACTGTTAAATTCACTATTCTTCACATATATGAGGAGCTTTATGAAACGATTTGCTATAGTCTCGTGTCTGCTGGTTGCAGGCGTGACCAGCTTATTCGGACAGGCGAGACCGGGCGGTATTGCGCGCGAATTGGCGATGGGTGGTTCGAATGCGGGCTCTATGCTCATTTTGAACCCATTCATCATGGAAGACCCCTCGCTGATGCTCGTCAATCCTGCATATCAGTCTGCGTATTCTGATTACGCATGGGCTAATGTCGGCGGCGGCGGTCTTACGGGACTATCCTCGACCGGTGCGCCAATTGGTGATGACGGTTATGGCAAGCAGTTTGCGGGCGTGGCCTTCGGGCTGACGAACGAGTGGTCTCTCGGGGCGCTCCTGAGCTATGACCCCTCGGCGGTGAATGTCGTGAATAGCGGCCTGATACCGACCATCATCCAAAGAGGCCCCCAGACTATTCCGCGCGTCACGAATGTGTGGGAAGTTGTGCTCTCGAATCGCATGGGCTCTATGGATTGGGGTTTTGGCGTGATGTACGGAAACTCGAATACCGATTTTACCAGCTCATTGCCGACCAGTACCAGCGGTGAAGCATCCTCGAGCGTTTGGGGCTTCCGCGCCGGTATCGTTGCCCCGTTCGGGTCGGGCAATTCGTTTGACGCGAGCGCTGCGTTGAGACTCGACAAGGCAACAGATAATCTGTCGAACTCGACTCCTACTGCTGCCACAACCGGGAAATACTCTGCATCCGGGACCGAGCTGCAGTTCACGGCCCGTGCAAAATTCAACGTCTCAAGCAAATTCAACTTCGTGCCTTACGGTCAGTTTCTGACGATCTCCGCAGAACCAAAGGAAGATGAACGCCCCAACGGCGTTACCAGTTCTCCCGCCACGTACAAAGCCAGCGCCCTGGTGTATGCGTTCGGCGCAGGCGGAGAATATCGTGCGCAGGGCTTCTATTTTGCGGGCGGTGTCAGCTGGCAGGCCTTGAGGGTGAAGCAAGAATTCAGCCCGGCAACACCCGCCGGCGGGACGAACCCCGGAACGACGACAGGTACACTCACATTTAGCTCTCTTCCGGTTTTCAACCTTGGCGGCGAGTGGTGGTTCCTGGATTGGCTCGCGGGTCGCAGCGGTTACTACCGCTCGCTCGGTAAGATCAATCAGAAGAATGAGCCCCCCGCCGGGTCCGGCGCCTCCACGACCGAAACAAATTCGTCTTTCGCGAACAGCCTCGTTTTTATAGGTGGGCTTTCAGGGGCTAACTACGACGGTCTGGTGACAATGGGCTTGGGATTCAAGTTCGGCGGTGCGTCAATTGACGCAACGATCAGCGAAGAAGCGCTCCGTCGCGGTCTTGGTCTGATCGGCGCTTCGGATAACATCAACACCTTCGGCTATATTACCGCCAGCTACGCATTCGGCGAGTAGGTTCAGCGCGAAGATCGTTTTTCAAAATCCCGTCCCGAGAAATTGGGACGGGATTTTTTTGACCCCTACCCGAATCTTTCGTAAATTCACAGCAAAGAGATCCGGGTTTTTGTACCGACATGCCGCGTAAGCAATTTTCGACCGGGCTTCCCAGACTCGATCACTATATCGGTGGTCTCAGTCCGGGTGACTCGCTCCTGTCGTTCCATTCGTCCCCCGACCAACGCAAGGAGCTTCTCCAACCGCTTGCAGAGTACTCTTCGGCGGCGAGGATACCCGTTATCTTTTGCTCGCCGGACGGATCCTCAGGCGGCGAGCTGAGCGGGGGCTACCGCGTGAAGCGGTTCCAGCAGGTAAAGACTGGCGCAAGGGCTGCCGCAATCATGGCTGGCATCAAAAAGTTCATCCGGAAAGCGGGTCGGAACTGTTACATTGTTTGCGATGATCTTTCGATCTGGAAGCAGTTCCTGAAGAGCGATGCGAGCGCAGCGGCGTTATTTCGGCTCATTGCAGAGATGGCGCGGAAGCAAGGATCGGTTCAATATTGTTCGGCTCAGAAATCATCGTTCGACCCGGAAACGCTCGGGAGCCTGAAAGAGCAGGCATCGGTCTGTCTCGATTTCGCGCGGTACAGGGAGGAGTTGTACTGTTTTCCGATTGCATTGCGGGATAGGTACGTGCCGGGGAGTTCAATTCCGTTCCGGTTCGACCGGAGGGAGCTCATGAAGCCGCCGCCGAGTCTGCCCGAGGACCAGGCAGCCCTCGAGGAAACGTCGATGAAACGCTCCACGGGACTAAAGCTTCCGGGTGCGCGCGGGTACGAGGACTTTTTCCGGCGATCGGGGGAGGGGATGATCCTCTTTGAACTGGGCGGCGATTACCGGGAGGTCAACGCTCAATTAGCGAGGATGTCCGGGTACTCCGAAAACGAGCTGAGGATTCTGGATCCTATGAAAGCCGTCTCACCCGGTCACCGCACCCGGTTCCTGAGGTTTCTCGCTGAACTGAGAGCGAAACGGAAGGCATCCGTTGTGCTCGACTTCATGCGCAAGAACGGGAAGTTCTTCTCTGTTGAAATGAATGCCGCCCCTGTCGACCACGGCATCGTCCTGGGAATCCTGAGAGACGTGAGCGAACGCCAGAAGATCGAAAAATTCGCCGCGCAGAAAGAGGAAGAATTCAGCGCGCTCCAGGCCGGGCAGAAGCAGAAAGAGGAAGAGCTGCGCCGGCGGCGCGAAGAAATGAAACTGCTCCGGGAGATCATCGGCTGGGGAGTGGGCAGCGGCGATGTTCAGAGGATCCTGAAATCGGGTCTGACCAGGATTATGGATGTCCTGGGCTGGGAGATGGGGGCGATCTATGCTTCCCGTGTGCAAAAGGGCGACCTGTTGGAGATGAGCGTCCACAAGGGCCTGCCGAATTCTATTCTAAAGAATTTGGGCGGCATGAAACTCGATGAAGGCCTCGGCGGCTTCGTTGTCAAGACGGGGGAGCCCCAGTTCTTTTTGGTAACACGCTATCCCAGTTACCTTCCCTACCGGTCACTCTGGAAAGATGCCGGCATTTCGGCTGTCTGCCTCATGCCGTTAATCAGCGGAGAGAACATCGTCGGCATCGTCTTGCTTTGCTCGAAGAATGAACGAGGAGAAGAGGTTTCGACGGACCTCCTCTCCGCGGTCGGGCGGGAGCTGGGCGCGACCGTCGAGAGCGCAACACTGTACCGCCAGGTGAAAGAGCGGGAGGAGCAGTACGAGTCCTTGGTCGCATCGATACCAGACGTCCTCTATACGAGCGGCCCCGACGCCACGATTGAGTTTATTAGCGCGGGCGTTGAACGGCTCACCGGGTACGCCCAAAAGGAATTCTACCGGAACAAATTTCTCTGGCTCTCGCTCGTTCATCCCGACGACAAGAGAGTTTTACTTGAACGGAAATCAAACCGGCCCGCTGCGGGAAGGACAGTTGTAAGCGAGTATCGGGTCCGGCCGAAAGGGAAGGCGTCCTACCGCTGGGTGCGGGACGCCATGTCCGCAGTTCCGGAAGGCGTGTCCGGCGGCCGAATTTCCGGAATTATAACCGACATCACCGATTCCAGGGAGCAGTCGGCGCGGACGATCGAGGAGAACCGTGAGCGGGCGAGCATACTTTCCAATATCCACGAGGGCGTCGTGGTTTATGACGGAAAGCTCAACTGCCAGAAGTGGAATCGGGCGATGGAGGAGATTACCGGCCTGGGAGAGAAGGACGTTCTCGGGAAACATGCTTCAATCACCCTTCCCGGCTATCATGACCGGGACCTGGCGAACATGCTTGACGAAGTTCTTAAGGGCAAGACGGTGACTTCGGAGGAGATATTCTTCGAAATAACCCAAACCGGGAAAAAAGGACACGTCCGCGGGACCTATTCGCCCCTGACCGCTCCGGAGGGGGACGTGAAGGGCCTCGTGGGCATTCTCACCGACGTCACAGCCCGCAAGAAACTCGAGACCGAGCTGCGCGAATCGGAGCAGGTTCTCAGGAATATCGTCGACACCATGGCGGATGTGCTGATCATAACCGACCTCAACGGAACAGTCCACCAGGTGAATAAGTCCTTCGGCCGGGTGCTCGGTTATTCGCGGGCGGAGGCGCTCGGTGTGAAGTTCCCGTATCCCTGGCTGATCGAGGAAGAGATGGGACGCTTCGTCGTCTGGATCTCGAATCTCCGCGACCGTAACTGGCTGCACGATTTTGACATGACATGGAGGGGAAAGACCGGCCAGCGCATTCCGATGAGCCTGAGCACCACCCTTCTGAGGAACTCGATGGGCGAACCATTCGCCATGCTCAACATCGCCCGCGACATCACCGAGCGGACGCGCCTGACGAGGGACCTCGAGAACCGCAGCATGCAGATCGAGATGATCAACCGGATCATCGGAACGGCCAACCAGACGATGGACTTCGACGCGGTCTTCGCCGAAATTGCCACGGAGATCAATGACATTGTCGCTTCGGACATGATCAGCGTCGGACTGCTCACCGAGAATGGTGATGCGCTCACCGTGTATGCCTCACTGGGCGCGACGACTCTTCCAAAAGGGTCGCTGATCCCTTTCGACCGGTCCGTCTCGCAATTCGCCGTGCGGGAGAACCGCCCCTTCATTGTGAACGACTTCTCCGCGGATCCGAACCTCCGGGGGATGGTGTCTGCGGGGAAAGGGCTGCGCTCCCAGATTGCGCTGCCGATCACCCTCAAAGGGAAAATTGTCGGAACGCTCAATATCGGCAGCCGGGATGCGTATACGTTTACCGAGGATCACGCAAGAATTCTTCAACCCCTCGCCCAGGAGCTGGGCAGCATCATCGATCGCGTGAACCTCTTCGAGCAGCTCAGGACGAATAATCAGCAGTTGCTGGGATTGAACGAGCTCTCGACCCTCACGACCACGACCCTGAAACTCGGGGAAATCCTGCATGCGGCGGTTCCCCTGCTGAAACGGATCATGGCTTCGGATGCGGTCATCGTGTACCTGCGGGAGCCGGAGGAGACCGACCTCGTGCTCGTGAAACAGGAGGGCTTTCCGGATTCGATGATCCCTCAGATTACCCGCCTGAATCCGTCGGACTCGATCACCGGCCAGGTGGTCGCGTCGGCGAAACCGGTCTACATCACACGGGACGCTTTCCTCGACGAGCGGATCTCGGCGGGCAACAGGGAATCCCTCCGCTCCGAACAACTGGTTGCCATGGCGGTGATACCGCTGGTCTCCAAGGATGAAGCGCTCGGGGCTCTCGACCTGTTCTACTCCCAGCCGCATGAGTTCTCCGACCAGGAGAAAGGCCTGCTCACGCTCGTCGGCAATCAACTCGGCGCCGCAATCGAGAACGCCCGGTTGTACGGCGAACTGCGCTCGCAGATCGACCGCCTGACCGTGCTGTACGAGCTGAGCCAGCAGCTGACGTCGACGCTCGATCTCGATCAGATTTTCGCGGTCGTTTCTGAAAACCTCAGGGAGATCGTTCCCTTCGTACAGTTCTCCATCGACCTCTATGATGCCCCGGCCCGGAAACTGATGCCGGTCTTTCGCATGGAGACGGTGAAGGGGGAGCGGATCGTCACGCCGCGGGTCGGGTCCCCGACCCCCGTGCTGGAGGAGAGTCCGGAGTGGAACGTCGTCGGAGGGATGCGGCCCTACACAGATCCGGGCGGCTCCTCGGTCTACGTTCCGATGCTCTCGAAGGAAGCGATCATGGGAATCCTGTCGGTTCACGCAGCCCCGGGCGACCGGTACACGGGCCCACAACTCCGGTTGTTGGAAAGCGTTGCAAACCTCGCCGCCATCGCCCTGGAGAAGGGGATGCTTTACGAAGAAACCGTCAGGATTTCGCAGGAGATCCGGCAGCGCAACAAGGAGCTCGATGACTTCACCTACGTCGTATCGCACGATCTGAAGGAGCCGCTGATCAGCGTCGAGGGATTCAGCCGGATTCTGCAGTCGGACTATTCCGGGATCATTCAGGCGGAAGGCAGGGAATACCTTGATTCCATGGTCGCGGCGGCGACGCGCATGAGAGGGCTGATTGACGACCTCTTGATGCTCTCCCGGATGAGCCGGCCGATGGAAGTATTTCGGGAAGTCCCGATGAATCCCGTTATCGATGAGATCAAGTCGGACATGGAATTCACAATCCGCCAGAAGAAGATCCGCCTGGTCGTCCCCGATTCCCTCCCTGCCGTCTACGGGAATGAGACGCAGTTGAAGGTGCTGTTCCGAAACCTGATCGGCAATGCGATCAAGTTCAACGACAAGCCCGATCCGGTCGTCGAGATTGCATTTCAAAATGGCGAAAATAATTCTTATCTTTTCAGCGTCAGAGACAACGGCATCGGCATTGAAAAGGAATTTTACGAGAAAATATTCGTCATATTCCAGCGCCTGCACCGCCGGGAACAGTACGAGGGAAGCGGCGCAGGCCTTGCGATCGTGAGAAAGATCATCGAGCTGCACCACGGAAAGATCTGGGTCGAATCCGAGCTTGGGAAGGGCTCGACATTTTTCCTCACGCTTCCGGCAGCCGAAACACCCCACCCATAGAGGTAACAATGGACACGAAGAAAATCAATATTCTACTGGTTGAAGACAACAAGGATTTCGCGAAGCTTGTCAAGGTGTATCTGCAGCGATTTGACAAGGACGCATTCTCTGTCGTATGGAAGGAGAATCACACGGATGCCCTCGCGGAGCTGGGATCCGGGCACGAGGTGGACATCGTGCTGATGGATTACTTTCTTCCGGGCAAGAACGGCCTCGAGATCACCAAGGAGATGAGAAAAAGGAATCTCGATATTCCGGTGGTCTTCCTGACCGTGAATAAAGATTTCGATCTTGCCCTCGACGTGATGAAAGTCGGGATCGATGATTACCTCGTCAAGGAGGAGATTACTTCGCCGGTTCTTCCCAAGACCATCCTCAACGTGATCGAAAAGCGCCGGTTGAAGAATCAGTTGATCGAGATCGAGATCAGCCAGCAACGCCTCAAGGCGATCCATGAAACACTCGCGGGCGTCATCAAGGATTTCGAACACCCTCTCGCAGAAATGCAACGGGTGGAAAAGGGCCTCAAGGAACGGCTCCCGGTGGAGGTCCAGGGGAATTTCCTCAAGATCATCGTGGAGAACACTGCGCGCATCGCCGATAAACTGGAACGTTTGAAGGCGTTGAAGGTCGACAAGACCGTTAAGTACATAAAGGACATCAAGATGATCGACCTCTCCTGATGAAAGCCCAATCGACGGCGTCCGGGCGCCAAAATCTCAACCGAAAATTTCCTCTGTACGGCCTGGCGGGGTTTGTCATCATCGCGGGCGCCGAGTTCCTTCTCCTGTTGCACATCGGGATCGTCGGGACTTATTTCACTCCCCTTGTATGGACGGGTTACATTATGATGGCGGACGCCCTCAATTTGTATTACCACGGCCGCTCGCTCATCATCTCGCGCCGGGGGGAGTTCCTCGTCATGCTGCCCTGGTCGATCGTCTGCTGGTGCGTGTTCGAGGCGTACAACCTGTATCTCCGGAACTGGACATATATCGGCCTGCCCGACCATCCGTTGCTGCGCTATCTGGGTTACGGCTGGTCATTCGCAACGATTTTTCCGGCAGTGCTCGAAACGGCGGAGCTCATCCAGCCCTTTCTGCGTTCTGGCGCTTTTGGCGGACGCTCCCGCAAACGGGACGGCCAAAATCAGCCGCCGGCCTTCAGGCTTGCCGGGCCGTTCGCAGTTGTCTCAATTGCGGCCGGAGTGGCGTGCCTCATCGTACCGTTACTGCTCGATCGTGCCGATGCCGCCAGGGCATTCGGTTTGGTCTGGGTGGGATTCTTCCTGCTCCTTGATCCATTGAATTACGCGTCCGGGGGGAGATCGATTCTGGCCGACCTCAGAAACCGGAACTACGGGTTGATCGTCTCTCTGACGGCAGCCGGATTGCTTTGCGGAATCCTCTGGGAATTCTGGAACTACTGGGCGGTTGGGAAATGGATTTATTCGGTTCCGATCCCGATCGCGGGACCGAAGCTGTTCGAGATGCCGCTGCTCGGGTATCTCGGATTCATCCCCTTTGCGTATGAGTGCTGGGCGATGCAGCAATCCCTCCTTCTTCTCTTTCAGGGAAGGTCGCGTAAACGGGACGGCGATGCGTTGAGGCGCCCCGGGGAGGAATTCCACGCTTTCCGCTCGACCGGGTGAATCGAAATGCTCGTGCTCGTTCGAACGCGATGAAGTTCACCCTGGCCCTTGCGCAAATCGATAATGTGCTCGGCGACCTCAAGAAGAACACACAAAAGCACATCGAGTACACCAGGCGGGCGCGGGACGGGGGCGCCGATCTCGTCGTCTTCCCGGAACTGAGCCTTACCGGCTATTCCATCAAGGACTCGAGTCTGGATCTTGCGCTTCAGATTTCAAACCTTCAAGCGCCGCGGCACCGGGCTGCCCGGCCCGGGCGTCCCGCGTTGCGTGACTCGCTTCGCTCGCGGGAAAATGTCCTGAGAGGCATCATACGGGAAAGCGCCGATATTTCTATTATAATGGGTTGTATCGAGCAATCGGCTGACTTTGGCATCTATAATTCGGCGCTGTTCATCGAGAAGCGGGCCGTCGCCACTGTGCACCGGAAGGTCTATCCTCCGACCTACGGGATGTTTGAGGAGATGCGCTATTTCAGTCCGGGAAACCGGGCGGGGGCGTTCGACACGGCATTGGGGAGGATCGGAGTGCTGATTTGCGAAGATCTCTGGCATCTGCCGCTCCCGTACCTGCTGGCAAAAGACGGCGCGCAGGTCATCATCGGCATCGCGGCGAGCCCGACTCGGCTTTCCGGCGAGGCGGAAGGGCTTCAAAATGCGCGGATCAACAGTGAGCAGCACAGGGCGTTCGCCCGGCTCTTGAGCACGTATGTCGTTTTTTGCAACCGGGTGGGCCTCGAGGACGGGGTAAACTTCTGGGGTGGCTCGGAGGTTGTGGGGCCGGGCGGAGAGATCCTCGTACAGGCAAAATACTTCGAGGAAGATCTGGTTTTTGTGACCATCGATGATAATGAGCTCCGCCGCGCCCGCCAGTTCTCCCGTCATTTTCTCGACGACGACCCGGGGCTGGTGCTGTCGGAACTTGCGAGAATTGTGAAACCTCCTTTCTTTTCTTATTGATCCGGAATGGCCCGTATTACGATCGAGAATCTCCCCGCACATGTGGGCGAGAAAGTTACCATCCATGGCTGGTTGTATAACAAGCGCTCGAGCGGCAAGATCAGATTTCTCGTCGTTCGGGACGGGACCGGCCTGCTTCAGTGCGTCATGGCCAAGAACGCCGTCCCCGAACAGGTGTTCGAGCTCTTCGACCGGCTGACCCAGGAGTCTTCGCTGGCCGTGACCGGGGTCGTGAAGAAGGACGACCGGGCACCCGGGGGCTTTGAGATGGATCTTGCCCACCTCGAATTGATCCATGCGGCCCAGGAATATCCGATAACGCCCAAGGAACACGGCGTCGATTTCCTGATGGATCACCGGCACCTCTGGCTGCGGTCTCTCCGGCAGAACGCCATCCTACGGATCCGCCACCAGATCATTTCTAGCATGAGGGAATTCTTCGACGGCCGCGGCTTCATCCTGATGGATGCGCCGATTTTTACGCCCGCCGCCTGCGAGGGAACAAGTACACTCTTTGAAACGGAGTACTTTGACCTCGGCAAAGCCTACCTCACCCAATCGGGCCAGCTCTATGCGGAAGCGGGCGCGATGGCGCTGGGAAAGGTGTATGTCTTCGGCCCGACCTTTCGCGCCGAAAAATCGAAGACGCGGAGGCATCTTACCGAATTCTGGATGGTCGAGCCTGAGGTGGCGTTCAACGACCTGAATGACAATATGGAGCTTGCGGAGGAATTTCTTGAACACATCGTCTCTGCCGTCCTGAAAAGCCGGGAACGGGAGCTTAAGATTTTAGAACGCAACACGGCCACCCTGGAAAAAGTGAAAAAGCCGTTTCCCAGAATCACGTATGACGAGGCGGTTGAGATCCTTCACAAGAAGGGCGTGGAGTTCGCGAGGGGGAATGATTTCGGCGGCGCGGATGAGACCGTCATTTCAGCCGACTTCGACCGCCCCGTGATCGTCCATCGCTATCCGGCGGCGATCAAGGCGTTCTATATGAAGCGGGACCCGAAAAACCCGGACCTGGCGCTTGCCATGGACGTGCTGGCGCCGGAAGGATACGGTGAAATCATCGGGGGGAGCCAGCGCGAAGACGACTACGACACACTCCTTGCGAGATTGAAGGAGCATAATCTTCCCCAATCCGCCTTCGAATGGTACCTCGATCTGCGGCGATACGGATCGGTCCCGCATTCAGGATTCGGGCTCGGCGTCGAGCGCACGGTATCCTGGATCTGCGGGCTCGACCACGTGCGTGAAACCATCCCGTTCCCGCGGATGATCTACCGGCTGACACCCTGAAGGCCGACCGATGCTGAACGTAACGCGAGTCAGGAAGACGTTTGCGAGCGTCATCGCGGTGGACGACGTGTCATTGAACGTGCGCCGTGGCGAGATCCTGGGGCTCCTGGGGCCGAACGGAGCAGGAAAGACGACAACAATCAGGATGATCCTCAACATCATCCCTCCCGACGGCGGAACGATTTCATTCGACGGCCGGGAGTTCAGCGAAGATACGCGCGATATCGTCGGCTACCTGCCCGAAGAACGGGGATTGTACCGCAAAAGCAAAGTGCTCAACACGATTCTTTACTTCGCCCGGTTGAAGGGAATCGAGGCGGATGAGGCGAACCGCAGGGGCTACAAGTGGCTGGAGCGGTTCGATCTTCTGACGGCCTTTGAACGAAGGATTGACGAACTCTCGAAGGGCAACCAGCAGAAGGTGCAGTTCATCATTTCGGTTCTTCACGATCCCCAGCTGGTCATTCTCGACGAGCCCTTTTCCGGGCTCGACCCTGTCAATCAGGTGGTCCTCAAGGACACTTTGATGGAGCTCAAACAGCAGGGAAAGGCGATCATCCTCTCGACGCACCAGATGGATCAGGCGGAGAAGCTGTGCGACAGGATTTGCCTGATCGACAGGGGGAAAGTGGTGCTCGAGGGGTCGATCTCCGACGTCCGGAACCGCTATGGGAGGAATACGCTTCATATCGAATTCTCGGGGGACGCCTCGTTCATCCCGCGCATGCCGTGGGTCAAGACGTCTCACCTGTATGAAAATTCCGCCGAGATTGAACTGAACGACCATGAACACGTGTCGACGATTCTCCGGGAACTTGCGGGCCGCCTGGAGATCACGAGATTCGAAAACTCCTTCCCGTCGCTGAATGCGATTTTCCTCAACCTTGTGGGCGGCGCTCCGGGCACGAATGGCCGAAAGGAGGGAACCGGGTGAGGAAGACATTCACGGTCGCACGATGGGAATACCTCGAGCGGATCAAGTCGAAGGCGTTCATCATCTCCCTCTTTCTGATGCCGATTATCATGGTGACGACCGGCGTCTTGCCCACGCTGCTCGCATCGCGCCCGGACACGGAGAGCAAAGTTATCGCCGTGATCGACCAATCGGGGGAATTTGAGGGTGAACTATCGCATGTTCTAAAAGAACGCTTCGTGCTTCCGAACGGGCAACCGAACTATATCCTTCGCCCGATCCCGGTGGATCCTTCAGGGGATGTTTCAGGCGCGCGGCGCCTGGCCGATTCGTTGGTGATCGCCGGCGAGATCGAGGGATACGTGATCCTCCCGATGTCGATGATGACCGATACGACCGTCGAGTACCGATCGGAAAACATCGGAAATTTCAAAATCACGGAGCGCCTCACGGGGGTCATCCGGGACGTTATTACCGAACGGCGCCTTCGCGAGCGTGGGTTCGACCCCACCGTCGTCAAGGAGCTTACGTCGCCCATAGAGCTGAAAACCATCAAGCTCTCGAAAACGGGCCAGGAGGAGGAAGCGGGGTTTGCCCAGGTCTTCTTCACCGCCTACGTGTTCATGATGATGATGTTTTTTCTGATCATGACATCGGGACAGATTCTCGTGCGGAGCATTCTTGAGGAAAAGTCGAACCGGGTCATCGAGATCCTGCTCTCATCCTGCCGCCCGCGCGATCTGATGGCGGGAAAAATTATGGGGCTCAGCGGATTGGCGCTTACCCAGATGGGATTCTGGGTGGCGATCGGGCTGGCAGTCAGCGTTAAATTCTCGATCACACTGGTGCCGTTCGGAACCGCAATGCTTCTGGGCGCCTATTTCGTGCTCGGCTACCTGTTGTACGCTTCCATCTTTGTGGCGGCCGGCGCCCCGGTGTCCACCGAACAGGAGGCGCAGCAGATTAACAGTTATCTCGTCCTGATCCTGGTGATTCCCATCGTTGTGGCGTTTGTGGCGGTTCAGAATCCGAACTCGACGCTCATCCGGATCCTCTCGTTTATACCGGTATTGACCGCGTCGATGATGGTCCTGCGCATTCCCATTCAGATGCCCTCCGCCCTCGAGATCATCCTGACGATGGTTGTCCTCGCTCTTTCAGGCCTCGGGGCAATGTGGATGGCGGGAAAGGTCTTCCGCACGACCATGCTCCTCTACGGCAAACGCCCGTCGCTCAGGGAATTCGTGAGCCTTGTGAGATCCCGTGAACGCTGAGGCGATTCTTTTTTTCCCGGTTGCCGCAATTGCCGTTGTTTCTGCGGTTCTCATGGTCACGAGGCGGAACCCGGTCATGGGTGTTTTATTTCTGATTGTAAACTTTTTCTGCCTTAGTGTCCTGTACCTCACGCTCCACGCTCAATTCATAGCCGTGATCCAGATTCTGGTCTATGCGGGGGCGATCATGGTCCTTTTTCTGTTTGTTATCATGCTGCTCAACCTGGGCGAGGAGTCCCGGTTCGCCGAGAAGGGGCGATTCAGAAGAATCCCCGCGGTTGCACTCGCCGCCACGGTTCTCGTGGAGATACTCCTCACCGTCGGAGTTCTGGGAACGCCCGCGGGGCAATCGGAGCGGTCGGTCGAGATCGGAACTGTTGAATTCGTCGGACACGCCCTCTACACCGGGTATCTTTTGCCCTTTGAAATCACTTCGCTGTTATTGCTGGCCGCCATGGTCGGCATCATCGTTCTGGCAAAGAAGAAGCTGGGGTCATCATGATTCCGCTTTCTTATTACTTATCGCTGAGCGCCGTGCTGTTTACCATCGGCGTGGCCGGCGTGCTCACGCGGAGGAACGCGATCATCGTGTTCATGAGCATCGAACTGATGCTGAATTCCGTCAACCTGACGCTCGTGGGCTTCTCGAGCTTCCTCGGCGACGTGAGGGGACAGATTCTCGTATTCTTTGTCATGGCGGTGGCGGCCTCGGAGGCGGCGGTCGGGCTGGCAATTATCATCGCGCTCTTCCGGAACAAGCAGACGGTAAATATCGATGAGATCAACATCATGAAATGGTGAGGCGGGATGTCAGCATGGCCAGAATCGGTCCGTGACCGTGACTAGCTTTCTCCCTCTGATCGTTTGTATGCCCCTGATCGGATTTTTTATTAATGGCATCTTCGGAAAAAAGATCGCCTTGGAACGTTTCAGCGGGTTTCTCGGGAGCGGTGTGGTGGGGGCGTCGTTTGCGGCATCGGCGTGGGTGTTTATAGAGATGGTTCGTTCGCCGGTCGACAGTCGGACGCACGTCGTCACGCTCTTCGATTGGATCAGCGCCGGCTCGCTTTCGGTTGCTGCGGCCTACCGGATCGATCAGTTGTCGATCCTGATGTGCCTGATCATCACCGGCGTCGGCTTTCTCATCCACGTCTATTCGATCGGTTACATGCGCGGAGACCCAGGATTCTGGAGGTTTTTCTGCTACCTGAACCTGTTTATATTTATGATGCTGAACCTCGTTCTCGCCGATAATTTCCTCCTGATGTTTCTCGGGTGGGAAGGGGTAGGACTCTGCTCCTATCTTCTGATCGGGTTCTGGCACGACCGGCGGTTCGATACGGGCGGGTACCCTCCGGGCAGTTCCACGACGAGCGACGCGGCCAGGAAAGCGTTCATTGTGAACCGGGTCGGCGATTTTGGGTTCCTTGTCGCAATGCTCCTCATCTTCAGCACGTTCGGGAGCCTCGCCTTCGGAGACGTGTTCCCGAGGGCGGCGGCCATTGTCGAACCCGGGAGCACGACAATCTTCTGGATTACGCTCCTGCTATTCTTGGGAGCAACGGGAAAGTCGGCCCAGATTCCTTTGTATGTATGGCTGCCCGATGCGATGGCAGGCCCCACCCCCGTGAGCGCGCTTATTCATGCCGCCACCATGGTGACGGCAGGGGTCTATATGGTCGCCCGATGCTCGATTCTTTATGCCCTTTCGCCCGCCACGCTGCAGATCGTCGCAACCCTAGGCTGTCTCACGGCGGTTTTCGCCGCGACGATCGGGCTCGTGCAGAACGATATCAAGAAAATACTGGCGTATTCTACCATAAGTCAGCTTGGCTATATGTTTCTGGCACTTGGGGTTGGAGCATTCACTTCGGGCATGTTTCATCTGATTACGCATGCGTTTTTCAAGGCTCTGCTTTTCTTAGGCGCCGGGTGTGTCATCCATGCCCTGAAGGGGGAACAGGATATCCGCAGGATGGGCGGCCTCGCAGCCGCAATGCCTACCACGCGCTGGACTTTCCTCGCCGGCTCGCTTGCGATCGCAGGGATCCCGCCCCTCTCGGGGTTTTTCAGCAAGGATGAGATCCTGCTCCGTACATACGCCGGGGGTGCGACGCTTCTCTGGATTATAGGCTGGATCACGGCGGGGCTGACAGCTTTCTACATTTTCCGGCTGTTTTACCTGGCTTTCGAGGGCGAGGGACGCTACTCCCAAGACGTCCAGCCCCACGAGATGCCCGTGAGCATGACGCTTCCTCTCGTGCTCCTGTCGATTCTATCGATTGCCGGAGGGTTCATCGGCATCCCTTCGAACCTCGGGGGGAGAAATCTGCTCGAACGATGGCTCGAGCCGATTTTTTCGAGGGCCGATGCCCGATTAGCTTCACCCCACGAAGCGCCACTTTCCATGGAGTACACGCTGATAGCGTTGTCAATCGGGATCGCCGTAATTGGGGTGTATGGAGCCAGTTTTCTTTACCGGCGGAGGACCGACCTCGCAGCAAGAATTATCACTCGTTTTAATGCGGTCTACGGTCTCCTTCTTCACAAGTACTATGTGGATGAGATTTATGACGCGCTCTTCGTCTCTCCCCTGGACCGGATTTCGAAAACCCTGCTCTGGAAAGGCGTCGATGTGAAGCTTATCGACGGTGCGGTCGACGGAACGGCGACTCTGGTTTTGAAGCTCAGCGACCGGCTGCGCCGGATCCAGAGCGGGGTGGCGCAGGGTTATGCGCTTGTGTTCGTTCTTGGGATCATCGTGATTCTCGGCATCCTGGTCCTGCGGTTCTAGCGAGCGATTCTGAATGCCCTCGATCCTGACAATCTTGATTCTACTGCCGATGGCGGGGACCTTTTTCGTGTTGCTCCTTCCGGGCGATCGTGAGAAACTGATCAAGGGCGCGGGACTAGCCGTGAGCACGCTGGTGTTCGCGCTCTCGATTGTACTCTGGGCGCAGTTTGATAACTCCCAGGCCGGCATGCAGTTCACGCAGAAATCCTCGTGGATTCCGGCGTTCGATGTTTCCTTCTCGGTCGGGCTCGACGGCCTGTCGCTTCTGCTCGTCCTTCTGACCGCACTGCTGACGCCGGTCGCAATGCTCTCGTCCTGGAACGCGATTCAAAAGCGGGTGAAGGAGTACACGATCATGCTGCTGCTGCTGGAGACGGGCATGCTGGGTGTATTCTGTGCAATCGACCTGTTCCTCTTCTATGTCTTCTGGGAGGCGATGCTCGTTCCAATGTATTTTATCATCGGTATCTGGGGCGGAGAGCGAAGAGTGTATGCGGCGTTCAAGTTTTTTCTTTATACGATGGCTGGCAGTCTCCTGATGCTCGTCGCGATCATCGGGCTCGGCTACTATGCCTCGCTCGTACCGGGAGGGAAATTCACGACGGACCTTCTCCGGCTCTCCTCGATCGGCCCGGGCATCCCGTTCGGCGTTCAGACCTGGATGTTTCTAGCTTTCTCGTTGAGCTTTGCCATCAAGGTACCTCTCTTCCCGTTCCACACCTGGCTTCCCGACGCCCACGTTGAGGCCCCGACGGCCGGAAGCGTCCTGCTCGCGGGCGTGCTTCTCAAGATGGGGACGTACGGATTCCTGCGCTTTTGCCTCCCGCTCTTTCCCCAATCGACGATCATGTTCGCTCCCTATCTTTCAATGCTCGCCGTCGTCGGGATCATCTATGGGGCCCTCGTCTCGATGGTGCAGACCGACATGAAAAAGCTGGTCGCCTATTCGTCGATCAGCCACCTCGGGTTCGTGGTGCTCGGGATCTTTGCCCTGACGGAAGAGGGGATTCAGGGGAGCGTGATTCAAATGGTCAATCATGGACTCTCGACGGGGGCTCTGTTCTTGATCGTCGGAATGATCTACGACCGCCGGCACACCCGGGCGATCTCCGAATTCGGAGGCCTTGCGAAGGTGATGCCTGTGCTCGCCGTCTTCTTCATGATCGTGTCTCTTTCCTCGCTCGGGCTCCCCGGCCTCAACGGCTTCATCGGCGAGTTTCTGATCCTCGTCGGCGCGTTTCGCTCGGATTATCTCTCTCACTGGTTCGCCGTCTTCGCGGCGACGGGCGTCATTCTCGCTGCGGTCTATCTTCTCTCGCTGTACCAGAAGACGATGCTGGGGGCGGTGACCAATCCGGAGAACCTGAAACTTTCAGACCTCTCGAAGCGGGAGATCGCGGTCCTCGTTCCCGTGGCGCTCTTCATCGTCTGGATCGGCATTTTTCCGAACACCTTCCTGAAGCAGACCGCACCAACGACAAAGCAAATCATCTCGGCCCTTTCCAATGGGAATCGATCGACCACCGAGGCGCTGCCGGCATCTAAATAATGCCGCAAGGGTTGACCGCCATCATGCTGATTGCCGCGGCACTGCCGGCCCGGGCTGAGGGAGGGAGAACCCCCGAAGGCATCAGCCCTCTGCTGATCGCCCCGTTTGTTTTATTACTGATTGCGCTCGCCCTGATGCCGTTCATCAATCGGCGATGGTGGGAGAGAATGTATCCCATTGTCTGCCTCGGC
Organism: Bacteroidota bacterium; assembly: GCA_035635475.1. Classification (GTDB taxonomy): domain Bacteria; phylum Bacteroidota; class Ignavibacteria; order UBA10030; family SZUA-254; genus VBOC01. The sequence goes on from DASQAZ010000005.1 coordinate 33,787, forward strand.
CTCGGTGCGATTCCGGTCTGTTATTATCTCTTTATTCTGCACGATCCCTCCAGGATCCTCGAGACGGGGCGCAACTATCTCGGGTTTATAGCCCTCATCGGCTCACTTTTCGTCGTCGCGGGGGGCATCCACATTCGCACCAGCGGAGAATCGACACCGGGGTCGAACGCGATCTTGCTGGCCATCGGCGCGGTGGCATCCAACCTGCTGGGGACAACCGGAGCGTCGATGATCCTGATCCGCCCTTTTCTCAGGGCAAATCAGCACCGGATGAAGGGTTTCCATGTCGTGTTTTTTATTTTTGTGGTGAGCAACATGGGCGGCGCTCTCTCTCCCATCGGCGATCCTCCGCTGTTTCTCGGTTATCTGAAAGGAGTCCCGTTCTTCTGGGTAATCGAGAATGTGTGGTATGTATGGATCATCGCGATCGCGGCGATCCTCGTGACCTTCCTCGTCCTCGATCGCCGAAGCTATATGAACTATCGGTCGAACGAGGGCGGGTTGAAGCCGGCTTCTGTTGAAGGCGAAATCAGCGGCTTGCACAACCTTTTCTTCGTGGGTGTGATCCTGGCGTCTCTCCTCATCGAGCGGCCACTCTACCTGCGCGAAGCGCTGATGTTTCTCTCGGCTGCGGCTTCCTATCTGACGACGGGCAAAGAAATCCACCGGAAGAATGCATTCAATCTTCTGCCCGTCCGGGAGGTCGCGATTGTATTCCTGGGAATCTTTGCGACGATGGTCCCAGCTCTCGAGTGGCTCGAAATGAATGCGTCACGGATCGGGGTAACGACGCCGGGCCAATTCTACTGGGGGACAGGGGTGCTTTCGAGCGTGCTGGATAACGCACCGACCTACCTGGGCTTCCTCAGCGCCTCAATCGGATTGTTGGTCGACCCGAATTTTGTGAGCCAGGTACAGCACCTTGTCTCGACTCATGGGGCTGATATCGCCTCGGTGGGGGGAGGAGAAGTCCGGAACACGTTTGTGACGCTCGTGAAGTACCATTCAGACCTGCTCGCGTCCGGGAGCGTCTCCCCGGAAACGATCAAGATTTGCTATCTCATAGCAAATCACGGTATGTATCTGAAGGCGATTTCGACCGCCGCCGTTTTCTTCGGAGCGGTGACGTATATCGGGAACGGGCCTAACTTTATGGTGAAGTCGATCGCCGAGCAGTCGGGCGCCGAAACCCCAAGCTTCGCGGGGTATTTTCTCCGGTATTCGATGCCGTTCCTCATTCCTCTCTTTGCGTTGATCTGGTTTCTCTTCTTCTGGTGAGACGGCCGTCAGTAGCGGCTATCGCCCCCGTCGACGGTGACCTTCCCCCTGAATGACCTGTAGATATAGACGAAGTAGCCTGCGACGGCGACCATCCCGGCGACCCACCAGGTGAGCCCGATCGACAACGCCGACGAGTGAGCGGCTGCGTTATAAATTGTCAGTGTGGCCTCCGGGTCCAGCGTGGAAGGGAGGACGGCCGGGTACAAGCCGAATGCGGTGCTGGCGAGCATGGACAGGATGAATAACGAAGAGGAGAGGAATGCGCCGCGGTTCTTATTCAAACGATTGCACAAATAAGTCCCGGCCAGTCCGATCGCGCCCCCGAGCGGAAAAATAAAACCCCAGGGGCTGTACGAATAATTCTCCCAGATCGCCGGCCGGATCGCCGAAACCGCCAGAAGAGCGCCCAGGGATGTCAGAAGCTCGGCCCACCACAACCGGGCGGCAAGCGCCCTCGCGCGCTCGTGGAGTTCGCCCCCGGTCTTCATTGCCAGGAAACACGCGCCGTGGACGGCGAGCGTCGAGCAAGCCACGCCCCCCATAAGCAGCGTAAACCAGTCGAGAATCCCGGCCTCCGGGACGACCGTGAACGTGGTCCACAAAGGCTCGAAAAAATAACCGTCTTTACCAAGCGGGACGCCCCGCACGACGTTGCCGAGGGCTGCGCCCAAAACGATTGTAAGCAGAAGGCTCGACATGGAAAAGACACTGTCCCAGAAGGACCTCCACATCGCGTGGTGCACCTGATGCCGGAACTCGATTCCGAGCCCGCGCAGCATCAGGAGCCAGAGCACGATCACCAGCGGAAGATAGAACCCGCTGAAGCTCGAAGCATAGAGGACCGGGAAGGCAAAGAACATCGTGCCGCCGGCGGCTATCAGCCAGACTTCGTTCCCGTCCCATACCGGGGCGATCGTACTCAGAACCGACCGCCGCTCGTCGTCCGTTTTAGCGAGGATCAGGTGAAGAGTCCCCACGCCGAGATCGAATCCGTCCAGGATCGCGTACATGCAGAGCATAAAAGTCAAAAGGACGAACCAGAGGGTTGCCATCGTGCCGCTTATTCCTTCCCCGGCGCGGGCCGCCTGTCATCATCCGGGCCGCCGTGGATTCTCCTGATCACAAGAACGAGGAACAACGCACCCATCACAAAATAAAGCCCGAGAAACCCGAGCAGCGTGAACAAGCTGTTGCCTGCGGAGACTGTGGGCGAGCTTCCCTGTGCAGTCCGCATGATTCCGTAGACAAGCCAGGGCTGACGCCCGAGTTCGGCGGTCATCCAACCCGCAGTATTGGCGATATAGGGAAAGGGAACGCTGAGCAGGAGGGCCCACAGCGCCGAGCGTGTTGAAAAGAGTTTTCTCCTCCAGAGCAGGAAGGAACAAACGAGCAGAACCGCGATGAAAACCGTTCCCAGGCCGACCATGATGTGATAGCTATAGTAAAGCAGCGGGATGTTATCGGGCCATTCGTCGCGCGGAAACGCATCGAGCCCCTTGACTTCCGCCGACCACCGGTAATAGGTGAGAAAGCTGAGCAGTTTCGGAACGTGAAGCGGGTTGTCGATTTTACGGTTTTGAACGTCGGGCTGGCCGATGATGATGAGGGGCGCGCCCTGCCGCGTTTCGAACAACCCTTCCATTGCGGCCAGCGTGGCCGGTTGGTGGAGCACGACATTGCGCCCCTGGCCGTCGCCGCTCGGGAATAATTCAAAGGCCGATGCCAAAAGTCCGACGATGACTCCGATGCGCACGAAAAGCTTCCCATACTCGATGTTGCGCTTCGCCAGCAGGTAATAAGCGCCCGTGCCGGCGACGACGAACGCGCCGGTGACGACTGCTCCGGCCATCGTGTGGGCGTACTGCCATCCAAGCCAGGGATTCGTCAGGAGGTCCCACAAGCTCTCGAGCCGCGCCAGGCCCTCCGGAGTGACGCTGTAGGCCACCGGGTGCTGCATCCAGGCGTCGGTCGCGACGATGAAGAAGCCCGATATCCAGGATCCGAGGAACACCAGGAGCGCGGCAACGAAATTGCCCGTCCGGCCAAGCTTCTTCTCGCCGTAGAGGAAAAGGCCGAGGAACGTCGATTCGAGGAAAAACGCAAAGACCCCTTCCATCGCGAGCGTTTGTCCGATCACTCCTCCGGCAAACTTCGAGAAGCGCGCCCAGTTTGTGCCGAACTGGAACTCCATCGGAATTCCGGTGACAACCCCCACCGCAAAATTGATGGCAAAAATCTTGCCCCAGAACCGCGCCGCGCGATTCGCCCGCTCGTCGTTATTCCAGATCGCCATTCCCTTGAGCAAGACGATGATGAGGCCGAGGCCCATCGTCAATTGAGGGAACAGGTAATGGTACGAAATGGTGAATGCAAACTGGAGGCGATCGAGAAAGAGGGCGTCTTGCAACGGTCAGGGCCTGGGCTTGGGAACGATGGTGTATTTATGGATTGAAATACGCTGTGACATAGGAGATGTCGAATTGTCCCTGCGTGACCTGGATGAGCTTCAGAGTGTCGGGGGACGGCCCCCATAAGGTTCCAGAGAAGGCGCCACGCGCGTGCCTCGCCGAGGGATCGAACGAGGATATCGTGAGCGTGCCGCTTCTGGGAACATACAGATCATAATATGCGAGCGAGTCCGGGTTCGAGAAAAAAAAGTAAACGTACGCAGATCGCCCGGACTGCGCGATGTTAGAAGCGGCGAAGGGATAGTTCCCCGCTGAAATTCCGGCGGAATCTCCGCGTACGGAGATCATGATGACGCGCTCGGATAGCGAACCGCCGGCAAGACGATGCACATACCCGGCGAACAATCCCTGGATTCTTCTCTGGAACAACGAGGTGTCCCGCACAAATCCGCCCGCGCCTTCGCTCATCGAATCATTGGCGAACTGATCAGTCGGCTTGTATTTGCCTGTGGCCGCGAACTGACCCCCTCCCCCGGCAGCATCAAAAGATACGGAGCCCGATCCGTAACGCCCGACCGTGTCGGTGCCGGTCGGCGGGACCGATGCGGGGTTTGAGTCCTTCCTGCATCCGTAAATGCAGACAATCAGAAGCGTCAGAGAGTGCACAAAGATCGAGGCGAAGAGAAGTCTCTTTCCAGATGCGCGCCGGCCTCCGGGGGTACAGATGATTCCCGGCGGACGATCTCCGATTGACGTTTTCTCCCTCTCCGGGTTTTGAGTGGCCCGCTTCAAAAGGGACTATCGGACAATGAGCATCTTTTTCACGTCCGAGAAATCTCCGGCGACCAGTCGGTACAGGTAGACGCCGGTAGGAACATTCGATGCATTCCATTCTGCCTCGTAGACGCCGGGCTGTCTCATCGCGCTGATAAGCGTGGCGACTTCCCTTCCGAGGAGGTCAAAAACCTTCAATGAAACAAAGGCCGCCCGGGGCAAGGAGAGCCGGATTCGCGTCGTGGGATTAAACGGGTTCGGCATGTTTTGAAAAAGTGCAAATTCAGTGGGGAATCCGCTTGGATCGGAAGACGATGTGACGCTCAGGAGGAGCGAGCGTGAGTCTGAATTCGGCAGTGTGATCGTTCCAGAATCCGCCCGCACCAACAAGAAAAGGTTCGCCGAGTTGCGGTCAGATAAAACATACCGGATTCCCACTTCGTTGCGCAAATACCAGGAAAGTGTCATCGGCGAGCCGGCCGTTTGAAGGAGGATCCTTGCGGAGGCCGACCGTTCCCGTGCCGAGAAGAGAACGAGGTCCCGGTCCCCTTGAAACCGGGCGTCGAATCCGCCGGCCGGGGGAAGCGGGGGGAGAGCGCGGCCCTGTACGAGCGACGAATTCAAATCGCCGATCCCGAAGTAGAGTGTCTGCTGATGGCCCTGCCGATCGGCGATTGTCATACTGCTCATCGACTCCAAAGCGGGGCCATCGAGGCGTTCCGCTGTCTCGGATTTCGCCGAGACGGAACTAGTATGCTCGAGTACTAACTTTCCCGACTGTGACGATTTGAGCCAGTACCCCTTCCCCGGAGTCAGCATATTGACAGTTGCGTATCCTCTGTTGTACGCAAAAAAATGTGATGCAATAATCCCCGCCGGGATTGTGGTGACGGATCCGACGGATACCGAATCGCTGATGCACCCGACCATGTTCCAGTCGGGCCGAAGTTCGACCGTGTCACGATTGAAAGGGATTCCGGCGATCCAGACTGACTCAGCCGATGGAACCTTGAGCCAGTATCCTATCCCGGTCCCCAGCGTATCCAAAACGACGTAACTTCCGGAATAGGAAAACGCAGCCGATATCGCGTTCGGATAAAGCGAGGTTTTCCGGAGATCGGCGGCAAGGAGGGGCAAAGAGAGAATATTCCATCCTCCGTTCAGGGCCGAGGCATTGACTCTCGGTGCGTAGTTTCCGAAGTAGGCGCTGAATGACGGCGTGTCGGCCGAGAGTGTGAAGCTGTACAATCCTGGTAAGGCCGGCGAAGTTTGCGTCCACGAGGGCTGAACGATTTCCTTGACCGTATAGGCGCCGTAGGGCACGTTTTGGAAAGCGAATGATCCGTTGTTGATCGTTAGGGCGGAATCAGTCCGCATCCCCTGGAGCTTCACTATCCAGCCGCCGATGCCCGGCTCTCCCGCATCGTGGATTCCATTGTTGTTCACGTCATAGGAGACGAGCCCCGTTATGGACCCTCCGATGAAGGGGAGGGTATTCTCTAAGATCGTCCCGTAATCGCCGCATGCCCATACACTTCCTCCTCCGGGAGAAAAGATGCCAAAAATACTTTTAAGCGTGCGACTGTACTGCACCTCCCAGTGGGAGCCTGCGTCGGAGGTGTGAAGGATGGTCCCTGCATCCCCCGTTATGAACGCTTCTGCTGAACTAACATGGGAAATGGAAAAAAGGCTTACCGAGACGCCGGAATTTTGGCGCTTCCAGGAAGATCCTCCGTCGGTCGTGTGAAGAATCCTCCCTGAGTCGCCGACTGCCCAACCCCTGTTATTGTCGACGAACGAACACCAGAAGAGCGCGGCTGTCGTTCCCGCGGGCTGAGTCGCCCAGGCAGTCCCTGCGTTGGTCGTGTGGAGAATCAGGCCGTGCTCGCCCACAACCCAACCGCTTGTCGCATCGGGGAACGACGCCCCGTAGAGAATTTGAGGCACGCTGTTATATTGGACTTGCCACGAAGCTCCCGCGTCGGTCGAATTGAGGATCACGCCGGTAAACCCCGTCCCCTCCCCCCCGACGATCCAGCCGGACGAAGAACTTCCGAAGGTGATTCCGAAAAGCGAATGTGCGACCGTGCTCGGCTGCGTCGTCCAATTCAGACCGTCTACGGTGCGGATGATCGTCCCGTTGTCTCCCACAGCCCATCCGTGATTTGCGTCGATGAAGGAGACGCCGTAGCAGGAAACAGACGGGGAGGGAGAGCTTTGACCGAGCCAGGTTGTTCCGGCGTCGGTTGTACGGAGGATCAAGCCGCTCTGGCCGACCGCCACGCCGACCGAGCCGGAAGGGAAGTCGATCCAGTTGGCGCTCAGACGCGAACCCTTATCCAACGCGGACCACGAGGTTCCGCTGTTCGTCGATTCGATGATCTTTCCCAGTGTCCCGACCGCCCAAAGGCGCCCGCCGGCGCGCGTGAGCCCGTTGAAGTCCTCGCTGTCTCCGACGGCCAGCGCGGACCATGAGAGTCCGCCGTTAATTGTCCGAAGGATTTTGCCGTAATCGCCGGCGATCCATCCGACGAAGGAATTTTGCATCACGATTTGATTCAGATTCGTGGATACCCCTGCGCTCACGCTCGACCATACGGTTCCTCCGTCGGTCGTTCTAAAAGTCTCACCGCCCGTTCCCGCGATGAATCCGATCGAGGGACCGACGAACGCGACTGCGAGATAGGATGAGCCTGCCCCCGAGCCCACCGGCTGGAGCTGCCACGCGGCGCCCGAATCGATTGTGTGGTAGACTTTGCGATTCGCGCCAACGGCCCAGCCTTCGCCGGGGCTTGTGAACGCGATCGCGTTCAGAACGGTCGTGGGGTTCGGGTTTTGATGCTGAACAACCCAGGTAGTACCGCCGTTTGTGGTGTGGAGGATAACCTCGTTATCGCCGGCAGCCCAGCCGTTCAGCGTGTCGACAAATACGACGGCGTTCAAGCCGCTTGTGATCGTGCTCGTTTGCTCCAGCCAATCGTCTCCGCTGTCGGTCGTATGAAGGATGAGGCCGTTATCCCCGACCGCCCATCCTTCAGAAGAGGAGGTCATCGAGATCGACAGAATATTGTCTGTGCGGGCGTATTCCTGCTCGTACCAGCTGGAGCCCCCGGTGGAGGTGTGGAGAATGGTTCCATAGTCCCCGACCGCCCATCCGAGCGACGTGTCGATGAACTGAACGTGGAGAAGGGCGTTCCCTTGAGGCAGGGGGGATTGCCAGTTCCATTGTGCGAACAAGGATGAGGCCGAAAGCAGGAAGACACCACACAGGACGAAGCGAGGCATTGCCTTTACTTTCATGGGATGATCAATCAAGATGAATCGTGAAACCGAAACCTATCTGGCGGGGGATTCAATAGGCTCCTCGAAAGGTACGAATTATTGATCTTCGATTCAACCAGAAAATGAGCGGAGAGGAACAGTTGACTCATTTTCATGACTGAATCGTCACCGGTTCCATTGTTGACTCTTTGAGGCGAAAACAGTATTTTTTAAGGACATGCACACGCAATCGATTATCGCGAGGATCCCCGCCGCCTTGATTCTCGCGACCTTTCGCAGGCTCTTTTTTACCCTCCTTTTCATTCATGCCGGCTTATTCACGTCGAATGGGCAGCCGGCTCCCGCGAAACGCGCATTGATTCTTTTCGAAGGGAGCGATATTGCGTCAAATATCGGCCGGGGAGACGCCCGTGAGCTTGCCATGCTCCTGGGCCACTTCAACGTGAGTTACCAGCTCAAGGGACTGGACGCGTACAGCCCGGGCGAGCTCAATGGGTACGATTTCACATTCTTCATCGGATACAGCAAGAGGTATGACCCCCCGGAGCGGTTCATGCGCGATGTCTTCACGACCCGGAAACTCGCGGTCTGGATGAATACCGGGCTCGAGCGGTTCAGCAGGCAGTTCGATCTCGAGAAACAGTTCGGAATTCGTTTCGTCAGGTTCGACACGACCTCGAATTTCGATTCGGTGCGGGGCCGAAACCGTTCTTTCACAAAAGGCGAGCCGAATCTCAACATCACGAGCATCGTGAACCCGGCGGCCGCCGAAGTTCTTGCCACTGCCTACTCGAGCGCCACACGGCGGGAGGCGCCCTACGTCATCCGCACCGATCATTTTTGCTATATAGCCGACTCGCCCTTCGCCTCGGCAACGGAGACCGATCGTTATATCTATTTCGCCGACCTGCTCCATGAGCTTTTGGACGAACAGCACCAGGAGATTCACCGGGCGCTTGTCCGCATCGAGGATGTTGACGTGTTCGAGAACCCCTCCCGGCTGCGCGACATTGCCGATATGATGGCGTCGAAGCATGTTCCATTTATGGTCGGCATCATTCCGTTCTTCGTCGATCCGGACGCCGGCATCCGGCTCAGCCTTTCGGACAAGCCCGAGTTCGTGGACGCCATTCACTACATGGTCTCCCGCGGCGCAACGATCGTGATGCACGGAGTGACGCACCAGTACCAGGGCGTGACGGCGACCGACTATGAGTTCTGGGACGGAAGCATGGACCGGAAGATCAAAAACGACTCGAAGGAGTACGTTGAAAAGAAAATGAAAATGGGGCTGGAGGAATGCTGGAAGAACGGGATCTATCCGCTTGTCTGGGAGACCCCGCATTACACGGCCTCACAGCTCGATTATCCCGTCTTCGCCGAGTTCTTCACCACGGCGATGGAGCAGCGGCTGGTGATCGACAATTCCGAATACAGCATGTACGTGCCATACATCATCGAGCGCGATCTGTACGGACAGCGCCTCATCCCGGAGAACCTTGGATACATCCCGCTCGACCAGGACCCTGCGGCGGAAGAGAAGGCCGTCCGCGACCTCCTCAAAGGCGCCGAGGCACAACTCGCGGTCCGCGACGGATTTGCCGCGGCATTCATCCATCCGTTCATCGACCTCAAATATATTGAGGAGTATGTCGACGGCATCCTCGAGCTCGGCTACACGTTCATGGATCTCAAGAACGAACCGAATACCGTGCACCTGAAGGATCGCGTGATCGCGACCGGTAACGTTTCGTTCGATCTGACGCTTGAGGATCAATATCTCCGCGAAACCTGGCTGCGCCCCGACGGCAAGATCGATCACTGGGAAATCTCCCCCCAGCGCGTCCACGGGTCGGTTGCAAAATCGATCCAGGTCCCCACGGGCCAGATCTACCTCGCTGAGCCGTCGGAATACCGTGAGACCGAACAGACGTTCGTCGAAAAACTTCAGACCGATGCGAGGAATCTGTGGAACGGACTCTTCCAGCCGGACCAGTCGTTCTCGGAGCCCCTGGTGGGGCTTGTCTGGGATCGTCACCTGACCGGGAGTGCGTTTAACGACCAGGCGAGTTTTGCATCGGCGTTCGGCTCGCTTAATATTGCCGTGGATACGCTCGCCGGCGACAGCGTGGGAGACCTGAGCGGCTACAATTTGCTGATCGTCCCCTACCACTCGGTCGAACGGCTCTCGAACCGCGACTACGACCGCATCGTGGGCTTCGTCGAGAACGGCGGAAACGTCATCACCGACGGGAGGAACGGGTTGGCGGAAGAGCTCGGGATCAAGTTTGCGCCATCGTCCCTCAAGATCGAGAAGCTGCGCGACAAACTGTACCCGGAAGATCCGCTCATCCTGAGCTCGTCGGAGATCATGTCGCGATTTGAGGTGAGCCGGGATGATGAGATCCTCTGTTCCGATGACCGCACCGATGCCGCCGTCGTTGCCGGGCGGAAATACGGAAGCGGAAAGTTTCTCTTTCTAGGAATGCGATTCGATCCGACCAGCACGGGGGGATACAGCCGGTTCCCCTATCTCCTCGAATATGTGCGCAGCTTCTTCCACCTCCAGCCGGTGCTCAAGCGGGAAAATCTGGAAGTGTACTTCGACGACGGCTACCGTCACAACGCGAGCATTGAAGACCTCGTCAAACGTTGGGTCGATGACGGAATCCGGGTGGTGCACGTTGTAGGCTGGCACCAGTATCCGAAATGGACGTACAATTACGAGCGCCTGATCCGCCTCTGTCATTCCAACGGAATCCTCGTGTACGCCTGGCTGGACCCACCGCAAGTTTCGGAGAAATTCTGGGCGGAGCACCCCGCCTGGCAGGAGACGAACTACAGGGGGGAGGCGATCAGGCCGTCGTGGCGGTACCCGATGGCATTGACCGATCCGGCGTGTCTCGCTGCCGTCAAGGAAGTCTTCAAGGAATTTCTCACGAAGTATGATTGGGACGGCGTGGACCTTGCGGAGCTCTATTTCGAGGCGGGCAACGGACCGCGGGATCCAAGACTGCTCACGCCGATGCATCCATCGGCGCGCGATGAATTCCGGCGGAGGTGCGGGTTCGATCCGGCGCTGCTCCTCGATCCGCTATCGGCGAATTACTGGAAGAAGAATCCGAACGCGTGGAAGATGTTCGAGGACTACAGGGTCGATGCGATCACGCGGTTCCACGAGGAATTTCTGAACATGATCGGCGATGTCCAGAAGGACAAACCTCACTTTGATGTCGTCGTCACCGCGATGGATAATCTGGGAAATCCGGAGCTCCGCCCCAATCACGGGGTCGACGTGAAAGGGATCATCGAATTGCAGCACCGCCACAAATTTACCCTCCAGGTGGAGGACCCCGAATCGGAGTGGTCGAAGGATCCGCGGCGCTACCAACAGATGGGGCAGCGGTACCGGCCTCTGATCGCCCCGGGCGGTAAGTTGATGGTGGACCTGAACATCCTCGAGTTCCGCGACGAGAAGAAACCCACGGCATTTCCCACACTGGTTCAGACGGGGATCGAGAGCTACCAGATGGTTCACTCCGCGGCTTCCGCCTCCGATGGCATCACGATCTATTCGGAGTCGAGCACCCGGCCCCAGGACCTGAGGATGATGGGGTTTGCCGCTTCCGCGCGCGCACTGCTCCGGCACATACCGGGCGGGTGGACGATCGAGACGCCCTTCCCCGTCGTGATGCAGCTCCCACAGGATTACAGCGCCCTCAGAACCGAGACGGGGGACCTCATCTCGTCGGACCGGGGGATGTTCTTCGTCCCTGCCGGCACGCACACGCTTCTCGCAGAATTCCGCTCGGCCGCACCGTTTGCGAGCCCCCCGATCGGGGGCCGACTGCTCTCGATCTCAGGGGAGCTGACGGAGTTGGTGACTTCAAGCCGAAGCGTCACGTTTTCTTACCGAAGCGATCCGCGCTGTCTGGTTTCTTTCACCCACCGCCCGTTCGCGCTCTTCCTCGACGGCAAGGAGGTGGGTTCGGACGCGCTCGCCGGATACCGCCGGTTCAGCGTGGTTCTCCCTCCGGGTGAGCACACGGTCATCGCCGTCCTGGAGACGACCGTCTCGTACGGAGTGGATATCACAAGCTTCTGGTCATCGTGGCTCATCGTCGCATTCGGCATGACATCCGGAGCGGCTCTCCTGACATTCTACGCGGCGGTGCGGATATCGAGGAGGCCCGAATCTAAGGCCTAGATGCCCGAGCAGACCCTCCTCGAGCTCGACCTGAGCATCATCTTCCTCCTATCGGTGATCATGATCTGGTTCATGATCGCCTACCAGCTCGTCCTGGCGCTCGCGGGTTACTTCCACTATCGCGCTTCGCTCCACGAACAGAAGTCGGTCGATTCCCGCCAGTTCGATTATCCGATGGTGTCGGTTCTCGTGCCGGCGCACAACGAAGAGAAAGTCATCGCCCGGACTCTCGAAGCCATGCTGAGGATGGACTATCCCCGGGATCGCCTAGAAATACTGATCATCAACGACGGATCGTCTGATTCGACCGGGGAGATTGTCGGCCGCTTCGCCGGGGCCGATCCGCGCGTGCGATTGTTCAACATCCCGTCCGGGGAAGGGGGAAGAGGCAAATCGCGCGCGCTCAACCTGGGCCTGCGGCAGACGGGCTCGGAGTACATTGCGGTATACGACGCCGACAACACGCCCGATCCGTCAGCACTCAAATACCTGATGGCGCAGCTACTCCTCGACAGCCGGCTCGGGGCGGTCCTCGGTAAGTTCCGGACCGTCAACAAGTCGAGGAACCTCCTCACCCGCTTTATAAATATTGAGACCCTGAGCTTTCAATCGATGCTGCAGGCGGGGCGCTGGAAGCTTTTCCGGATTGCGACACTTCCCGGGACCAACTTCGTGATCCGGCGCAGCCTGCTTGACCGCCTGAACGGCTGGGACGAGGAAGCGATCACCGAGGATTCCGAGATCAGCATCCGCATCAATCAGGAGGGATACCGCATCAAGTACATACCGTACTCGATCACGTACGAACAGGAGCCGGAGACCTGGTCCGCCTGGATCAAACAGCGAACGCGATGGGTGAGGGGGAATAATTATGTCGCGATGAAGTTCATAAGAGAAATCCCCGCCTTCAAAAATAAGTTTCTCGCGATCGAGCTGCTCTACTTGTTGTCGCTCTACTACGTTTTCCTGGTTGCGATCGTGAGCTCCGACGCAATATTTCTCCTCGGTATGTTCAACGTCGTCATGATCAGCCTGCCGGGCCCGTACACCGCCGTTTGGTTGGTCGCAATTTTCCTTTTCGTTCTGGAAATTCTCCTCGCGCTCTCCTATGACAGGGAAGATACGCCCGGAAATATCGCGCTCACAGCGCTGATGTATTTCACCTATTGCCAATTCTGGATTTACATCGTGGGGAAGGCGATCTACCTCGATCTGATCAAGAAGGAAAAAAGGACGTGGGTGAAGACGGTCCGCTTTGACGTCGAGCCGGATTCCGGAAAAGCGGTGGATCCGAGCCCGCAGCCCCCCACGCTGCGTTCACAGGACCGCGGATGAGCGAGGAGGATCTTACTCGTCTGGCCGCTGACGGTAGACGCCGACAATCATTCCCATGTGCGCCTCACCCGGATATCGGCGTTCGAACGCCTTCAGTAAATGACCGTCCATATAGTCCCGAATTCCGTTCGGCACATCCAGGGAAACGTAGATGAAGGCCGAAGCCGTATCGACAATCTGCCCGAGTGGAGTGTCGAGATAGGCCTCATCGAGCTGGGCGGCGGGGGCCTTGGTGTAATAGTTCAGCAATGGAGCGAATGACCGCGGCCGGATGATCGTGCGCACGCCTGAGCTGGAAAGACTGTCCACGCAATTCACGACATCGCGCACGTTGGATTTCGACCAGGAAAAGTAACGGACGGTCGAAACGAGGCCAACCACGATAAGGATTGCGGCCGCCGGCAGAGTCCGGCGGCTCCAATTCGTGTGGGCCATGACTGCGCCGACCATGACGCAAAACAAAGGAAAGACGATCACGGTATACCGATACCACAAGAACACCTCCGGCTTTACGAACGACACGGCAAATGGTACCAACAGCGTTCCCGTACAGCAAGCAAGCACCCACCGCAGAGCCGGAGTGCGATCCCTGCCGAACGCATGCGCGACCGCTTGAGCGGCGATCAAAACCACAGCAGCCGAGCCCAAGATTTTAACCGCCGGATGGGAGTCAAACAAAGCGGAAGCCATCTCGAAGTACGTGCCGGAATAGGCGCCTGTAATCCAAATCCATTCGCGCCAACCGGGGCGTTCAACCCAAAACCAGCCGAGGGAGTCACTCGCGCCCGATTGCCGGACGAGGGCCGGAAGTTCGGGCAAATAGAGGGCTGCGACCACAGCAAGAGCGGTCAGGATCGACTTCTTGATCCCCCTCGTGATATCATTGCTGAGAAGCAGATACGCCGCCTGGGCACCCAAAACGAAGATCCCCCAGTGATGAGTGTAGAGGAGTGCCGCCGAGACAATCACATACAATACCATGAATCTCCGTCTCGACCCCTTCAGAAGCTCGAAAAGCAAACAACAGCTTGCAAGAGCCAGGAGAGCGGCGAGTGCGTACGGCCTGCCTTCCTGTGAGTAGGCGATGTGAAAGGGCGCTACCAGACAAACCGCGGCTGCGGCGACTCCTGCACGGAGGCCGAACATCTTGCTAGCGTAATGGAAAACTAGACCGACCGTCGCAGATCCTGCGAGGGCGGAGATCAACCGGAGCGACCAGGCGCTCTCTCCGGAAACCGCAAGAACGAAGTGCAGAAGATAGAAGAAGAGCGGAGGGTGATGGTAGTGCGCAACAAGTGCGGTTTGGATTTCCGCAAATCCCAACTTTGACACCTGGAGCGAGAACAATTCGTCGTTCCAGAGACTCTGAGCGTCAAGGTGGTAGAAACGGATCGCGGCTGCAGCCGCAGTCAAAAGAAGGGCGCTGGCGGGACGCAGAGATCCGGGCCGGGGTAACCGGCCTCCACCGGCCGGCGGATAAGGATCAGATGGCAAGGATTGCTTTAGAAAGCAAATTCGATTGCGAACAGAACTATGTTCTTTTCGAATTGGTAGTAGGGGTCGTTGGAATCGTTTCGGAGATGATGGAATTCCAGTTGCGGCTTCAGGCTCCTGCCGCCGCCGGCATTAAACGTGCGTGACACCGTGATCCCGCTCTCGTACCGGCGGTCGTCGCGTTGATTCGATATTGTGAGCGAGTCGGCGAGATCTTTTGCGGCGATCGTGTAGGCTTTGGTCTGAAAGGCTTCCTGCACCCGGAGCGAGATGCCGAACGGAAGCGATTGGGAGAGCTGAACGGAGATCGCGTCTCCGGAGTAAGCGAAGTGATCGTCGAAGATCTCGTTCCCTGAGGCGAAGCTCCCGGCAACACCGCGCACCTCGCCTCCACCGCGGAGCTGCTGCGGGATGATCCTTGCTCCCGCCGAGGGCGCCACAAATCTCGTATAGAGAGAAACTACCTCCGTACCACTCATGATGGCTTGTTTCCACAGCAGAGTCAAGAAGAACTGTCTTACCGAGGGTGTTGTGAACACGAAGGTCCTGGCCTGAATTCCGCCGTTGCCTTTTCCGAACCCCTTGCCGTGTCCTCCGGAGTTCCGAAAGAAGATAGTATCGGTGTACATCGAGGATCCGGTGTAACTCTTGAACGCAAAATGGGGCGCCAGGGCAATCCACCCGCCAGGTACAATATCCGACCCGAACTGTACGCCCGCGATGCTCTGGACATTTGTCACCGCTGAAACGTTCGGGTACGCATGATATGAAAATGTGTACGAAGGCCGGACACTGAACCGAATCCCGACAGGCTGGCGTAGGGCCGCCGATGCCTCGAAGATTGAATTGTCGTATTTTGAGGGGTTACCGAAATCCGTCGCCTCGTCTTTGTCGAACTGCGATCCCCCGGAGAACGCGACATAGAGAAAGCGGTCGGAGCTGTCGGAATGAGCGGTGAGGGCAGCCGTGTCGCCCGGCGGCCGGATCGGTGTCGGCGAAGATTCCCCGTTTTCTGATGCCGAATCTTCGCGCTCTCCTAGTGATTCCTCGCTCTCCTCGGAATTCTCGAAATGATAGTCTGCGTTGAGCGACAGGATGTGCACGTGGAAGTTTCTCGCGGGAAGATCGCGGAAAAGTTCGAGTGCCCCGCTATAGGCGCCGGTGAGAGACAGCTGATCGAAGTCCCAGTCCTTGGAAGTCTCCAATTGGAACTGAGTAATCTGATCGGCAGTCGGGAAGTAGATGTCGAAAATGTTCTCGTCGTGAGCCGTGGAAGTGCCGAGGTTGAGGCTCTGGCCGCGCCCGGCCGCGACAGCGATCAAGATCATAAGAGGAATTACCAGACCTCGTCTCATCTTCCCTGCAATTCTCCGATTCGATGATACTCATTTTGGCCCAGAAAGGCAATAGGCCCTTCTTATTTGTTTTCCATCGTAAAAATTCTAAATTCATACTCATTTTCTTCCCGGACCACATGAAAGGAATTCGTTGAAGAAGTCACGGAATGACACCGCGATGCTGATCAAACAGCTTCGCGAGCTCGCGCAAAATCTCTGGTGGAGCTGGAATCCGCGCGCCCAGGCGATCTTCGAATCGCTCTCCCCGCTTATCTGGGAGTCGAGTAATCACAATCCGGTGGCGGTTCTGGCGCAGTTTTCCGAAACAGAGCTTTCGGCGCATCTTGGAGACAAGGATTTCCTTCGCCGCCTGGTACCGGTTTTGGAAGATTTCGAAGCATACATGAAAAAGCATCCGCACAGGCAACCGGGTGAGGGACTGGTGGCCTATTTTTGCGCGGAGTTCGGCATTCATGAATGCCTTCCGTTCTATTCCGGGGGACTGGGCGTACTGGCCGGGGATCACCTTAAGTCGGCGAGCGATCTGGGATTGCCACTGATCGGCATCGGGCTCTTCTACCGCCAGGGCTACTTCCAGCAGCATATCGACCCAGCGGGAAATCAGCAGGAGAGCTACCCGACCACTGACCCGTCGGCCATCCCGGTCGAGCTCGTGAAGGCGTCCACGGGCAAACCCCTGCTCGGAAGCGTGACCATCGGGACGAGCATGGTCTATTTCCAGGCCTGGAGAGTGAGCGTGGGAAGATGCTCGCTCTATCTGCTCGATACGGATGTCGCAGAGAACGCGGACCACTTCCGCGGACTCACGGCGCTTGCGTACGGCGGGGATATGAACACCAGAATCAGGCAGGAGATCGTCCTTGGTATCGGGGGTGTTCGGTTCGTCCGCGCCCTGGGTCTCCGCCCGACGGTCTTCCACATGAACGAAGGCCACGCGGCCTTTCTCACGCTTGAGCTTTTGCGGGAGCAGTTGCTCAAGGGATCGGCGAAGCCGGAGGCGGAGCGAGCGGTCCGCGAGAAATGTATCTTTACGACGCACACGCCGGTGCCCGCCGGGCACGACCGGTTCCCTGCAGACCTTATCGAATTCACGCTGCGCCCGTATGTCGAAGGCATGAAGATTTCCGTTCCGGACCTCATGGAGTACGGAACCATGCCCAATACGCAAGGGAAGACCGAGTTCACCATGACGGTCCTTGGCCTGAAGCTTTCGAGGTCCGCCAACGCCGTAAGCAAGAAACATGGTGAAATCTCCCGGCTCATGTGGAAAGACCTTCAGGCGGCGAAGGAGTCCTCGGCCCCGCCGGGCGGGATCGGATACGTCACCAACGGCGTTCATGTGCCGAGCTGGACGGGACCCACGTGCTGGGAATTCTGGGAACGGCACAACTCACACAAATGGAAAGAGCATTTCAGCGACGGGCAATTCTGGCAGCATGTTTCGAGGCCGGATATTGTGACCGACGAAGAGCTCTGGGCCCTCCGGTATGAGCTCCGGCGCGAGCTCATCGAGTTCGTGCGATCGCGCGCACGCCAGCAGCATGCCTTCGGCGGGGTGAGCGGGGAGGAGGCTCTCTTCCACCTCCTGTCCTTCGATTCGCTGACGATCGGTTATGCGCGCCGGTTCGCGCCGTACAAGCGGGCGCCCCTGATTTTTTCGGATCTGTCAAGGGCCCAGCTGCTCTTCAACGATCTTCAGCGGCCGATTCAGATCATCTACGCGGGGAAGGCGCACCCCCGGGACGGCGAGGGGAAGGATTACCTCAGACGCATCATCGAGGCGACGCGGCAGCACCCCTTTTTCGGTAAGGTAATTTTCCTGGAGAATTACGACATGCATATAGCCCGGAGGCTTGTCTCCGGATGCGACGTGTGGCTCAACACGCCCAGGCGTCCCCTCGAGGCGAGCGGAACGAGCGGTCAGAAGACCGCGATTAACGGCGGCCTGCATCTCAGCATCCTGGACGGCTGGTGGGACGAGGCCTACAACGGAAAAAATGGATGGGCAATCGGGGGAAAGGCGGACGACAACGCGCCTCCGGAAGAAGTCGATCGCCGGGATGCGGGTTCGCTCTATGATGCGCTCGGCAACGATATCATCCCGCTCTTCTACGAGCGCGACAAGAATGGTATTCCGCGGAAATGGATCGCCCGCATGAGGAACGCGATGCGAACGATCATCCCGCGATACAACACCCACCGGATGGTTACGGAATATGCCGAGAAGATGTACTTCCCCCCCCTGCCGGCGCGATCGAAAGAGGCAGGGAAGAAGGTCAGCGCACGCTGATGCCCTGCTCGCCGAACGTGTCCCCGCACTGAATCGTGACCACGCGTTTCTCCGGAGTGTAGAACCAACCCGGTTCCGCGGATTGTCCGGGTCCCGCCACGTCCCGCCCTGCGGGGCCGAGGCGGGATGGTAATTGCCTGCCGTCGATCGAAACCGAGGACGGAACGCGTTTGATGCCCTGAAAACGGACTATCAGCCGGCGCTTTGGGGGCCGGTACCCGCCCTCCGGGTTTGAAAACACCAGCTCATTCAGCGTGGTATCCGACTTCTGAGAAAGAGTACGCAGGCAGTACTGGCCGCGCTGGTAGTCCAGCGAGATGCCGTCGTCTTCATAGAGCCGCGCCGTCGATGACGCGGAGGAAAACACATCAATCGTGAGCGGGTCGATCGGGGCCTGGTCGGAAAACTGCAAGTCCTGCTGGGTGGGAATGATTGCGCCCGCCCGGACGAACAACGGTATGCGATCCATCGGCGCTTCGACCCGCACGACCTTCGGGCCCGAATGCTTTTCGCCGCTCCAATAATCGTACCAGTCCCCCTCCGGCAGGCGAACATCCCGCGTCCTCGATCCCGGCCACAGCACCGGAGCGACCAGGAACGCGTCGCCGAACAGGAAATCACGATCGTTCCAGTAGCTGTTCCTGTCCTCCGGAAAATCGAACCAGATCGGCCGCATCATCGGTATCCCGGTCCGGGATGCCTCGTAAAATTGTGTGTAGAGATAGGGGAGGAGCCTGTACCGCAGCTCGATCGATCGCTTGTTGATGGCTTCGAACTCGGGCCCATACGACCATGGCTCCTGGTCGGGGGTTCCGAATTCCGTGTGCGTCCGCATGAGCGGCGTGAAGATTCCCAGCTGAAGCCATCGCGCGTAGAGTTCTCCGCTGGGGACGCCGACAAATCCACCGATGTCCGTGCCGACAAACGGCTGCCCGGAGACGCTGAGGTTTAAACACATCGGCACTGCCATCTCGAGATGCTCCCACGAGCTTATGTTATCGCCCGTCCACGCCGATGCATACCGGTTGCCCCCCGCATAATTTGCCCGCGTCAGGACAAACGGGCGCTCGTTCGGCCGCAGCTTGAGCATTCCCTCCCTGGTGCCGCGCGCCATCTGCATACCGTAGATATTGTGATTCTTGCGGTGATCGGTTTTCAGTCCCATGTCGTCATGGACAACGGTGAGGTCGAATGTCTTCGTGGGCACGTCGAAGACGGAGGGTTCGTTCATGTCGTTCCAGAACCCCCTGATCCCCGCGTCGATCAGGCCTTTATATAAGGTCCCCCACCACTCGCGCGCCCGGCTGGCGGTGAAGTCGGGGAACGCGCATTCGCCGGGCCAAACCTTACCCGTGAACAAGCGGCCGTCAGGGTACTTCACGAAGTTGTTTCCTTTAAGACCTTCATCATACACCCAGTATCCGGGTTCCTTCTTGATTCCGGGATCGATAATCGTGACCACCTTGAATCCGTCTCGCGCCAGATCGCCCACCATTTTTTTCGGATCGGGGAAGCGATTTCTATCCCAGGTGAAGCACCGGTATCCGTCCATATAGTGGATGTCGAGATAGATCACGTCGCACGGAATTTTTCGCGACCGAAAATTCGAGGCGATTTCCCTCACCCGGGCTTCGGGATAGTAGCTGTAGCGGCACTGCTGGTACGCGATCGCCCACTTCGGAGGAAGCGGCATGGCGCCAACGAGCCGCGAAAATTTCGCGAGGATGTCCGCCGGCGCCGGCCCCAGGATGAAATAATAGTTCAGGTCGCCGTCCAGCGCACCGAAGGAATATTGAGCGGGGTTTTCTTTCCCCATGTTGAAATAGGAGAAGTAGGTGTTGTCGAAAAAGATGCCGTACGTTCGCCCGTTTCGAATTCCGTAGAAAAACGGGATCGATTGATAGAGCGGATCGGTGTCGGCATGATACGCGGGAATGTCCGAGTTCCACATCGTCATCGCCTTCCATTTCCGCTGCATTTGGCCGGCCTTCTCTCCGAACCCAAAATAGTATTCATCCTCGGGCATTGTTTTCCAGACCGCTACTTCCTCTCTCACCCAGCTCATTCCTTTCGCGGAATCGTCTTCGTTGATGAGACTGCCCGCTGCGTCGTAGAACGAGATCCGGCAGGGTGATTTGCGAATCCGCACGCTGAGCCGGCTGGTTTTTATCTCAATAGACGCGGGAGAATCGACGAGTGTGAAGGTCCGGTCTCCCAGGTCGTGTCCGACCACAGCCCAGGAACTGTCGGGCAGGAAATTCCCGTTCCTCGATAAGCGAACGCGAATAACGTCGGGAGCGAGCACCGTAAGGCGAACCTTCGCCGGAGGCGCGGAGATCGTGACACCGTCGTCGGTTTTCTCGTACGTGCCGACGGGTCCTATCGATTGCCACTGTGCCCTTGCAGGTCGCACCGGGACGAACGCCGTGAGGAGTATCGCCGTCATGGTCAATGTTGAGTGAGTGAGAGGATGCAGCATGGTTAGGGTGAAGTTCCAGAGAACGAGGGATGATCAAGCCGCAGGAGGCGAGCCGCGCGGCGCCGGACAGTTAAAGCGCTTTGCCAGATGAACCGTCAAAGAAATGCAGCTTCGAAGTGTCGAAGTACAGATCAAATTCCTTTCCGGCGGCCGGCTGGACATCCGCGGGGATCCGCGATACGTATTGATTCGCGGAAGGTCCGATCGTGAAATACAGAAAAATTTCATTTCCCACCGGTTCCGTAACCTGGATCCGCACGGGTACCTTCCGGCCGTGCTCGTTCTGCTGCTTGGCGAGGATGTGTTCCGGGCGGATGCCGAGGGTCACGGCGCTGTTCACGCGCTGCGCCAGACGGGACCGATCCTGGCTGTGGAGGGGGAGCGACAAATTGCCTTCCCCGGAGGTGAACGTGAGGCCGCCGGCATCGGTCAGCTTTCCCTCGAAAAAATTCATTGTCGGACTGCCGATGAACCCGGCAACGAAGCGGTTCGCGGGCTCATTATAGATGCTCAACGGCGTGTCGACCTGCTGGATGATCCCTGTATTCATCACGACGATGCGGTCGCCCATTGACATCGCCTCGATTTGGTCGTGCGTCACGTAAATCATCGTCGTTTCGAGCTGGTTATGAAGCCGGGAGATCTCCGTGCGCATCTGGACCCGGAGGTTTGCATCCAGGTTGCTAAGGGGCTCGTCGAAGAGGAACACCTTCGGCTGCCGCACGATCGCGCGCCCGAGGGCGACGCGCTGACGCTGGCCGCCCGAGAGCGCTTTTGGTTTGCGGTCGAGCAGGGCGCCGATTCCTAGTATCCCGGCGGCATGTGTAACCCGCTGTTTGATGTCTTCCTTCGGATACTTGCGCATCTTCAGGCCGAAGGCAAGGTTGTCGTACACGGTCATGTGCGGATAGAGCGCATAATTCTGGAACACCATCGCGATGTCCCGGTCTTTCGGGGGAACGTCGTTCACGCGCCTCTCGTCGATGAAGATGCTCCCCTCGGAGATGTCTTCGAGCCCGGCAATCATCCGGAGCGTGGTGGACTTCCCGCATCCCGACGGGCCGACGAGGACGACGAACTCCTTGTCTTCAACCGAGAGGTTGAAATCGTTCACTACGGGTGCGCTGTGATCAAATCGTTTGAAAACTTTGTCTAAACGAACGCTTCCCATGATTGATCGGGCTGTTGGTTGGGCGAGCTCTATGCAGCTAATATAGCGACAGGATTCTGCAAACTCAAGTGGGATATTCGCTTTGAGTGGGCTCGCGGGAACCTTGACTTTCCAGGAAATAATATCTATTTTGGGGCGCTAATTCTGCCGCGTCTTCACCCATGTGATTCCGGTGCATTGTCACACCCTGGCGATTTTTAGCCTAGCCGTTTTTCCTTCCGTGCCCTACGCCAGGGCAGCCCATCCGCACTCTGCGCAGGTTCCTGCCTGGGCAAAGCGGGCCGTCTGGTATCAGATCTTTCCCGAACGTTTCCGGAACGGAGATCCGAAGAACGATCCCCGCGTGGATGACCTTGCCGGAAGCTGGCCCCATGAAACTCCCGCCCGATGGAGCATATCACCCTGGACATCCGACTGGTACCGCCTTCAGCCGTGGGAATCGGAGGACGCGAAGGGGTTCTACTACCACGCCCAGCTCCGCCGGTACGGCGGCGATCTCCAGGGCGTGATCGATAAACTCGACTATTTGTCCGATCTGGGTGTAACGGCTCTCTATTTTAATCCTCTGTTCGAATCGCCCTCCCTGCACAAGTACGATGCAACGATGTATCATCACATCGATAACAACTTCGGACCTGATCCCGACGGAGATCGCCGTCTGTGGGCGGCGGAAAATCCGGCCGACCCGAAGACCTGGAAATGGTCGGCGGCGGATTCGCTGTTTCTGAGGCTCCTCAAGGAAGCGCACCGGCGTGGTATGAAAGTGGTGCTCGATGGGGTCTTCAATCATGTCGGAATGAC
>DASQAZ010000006.1:0-20237 GCA_035635475.1 Bacteroidota bacterium
CTCTCGACTTCCCGTGCGCCGTCGAGCACGATCCAGAGGATGCCGCGCGCCTTTTCCTCCCGGGAAGCCGATCCGACGCGGCGCGAGATGTTCTCCGCCATGACGACCGCGCCGTCGACGATGATGCCGAAATCAATCGCCCCCAGCGAGAGCAGGTTCGCGGGGATTCCGGTGAAATGCATCGCGATAAACGCAAACAGCAGCGAGAGAGGAATCGTCAGCGCGACGACCAGCGCCGTCCGGATGTTTCCGAGGAAGAAAATCAGGACGATCAGGACGATGGTCACGCCTTCGAGGAGCGTCCGCGAGACCGTCCCGAGCGTATTGTTAATCAAATCCGTCCGGTCGTACGTCGTCACGAGCCGCACTCCGGCCGGGAGCGCGGAGGCATTGATTTCACGGATTTTATCTTTGATGCGCGAGAGCACCTCGGACGGATTTTCGCCGCGCCTCATGACGATTAATCCCTGGATGCTTTGATTGAGGTCGGTGTGCCGCTCGTTGTCCGTGTATCCCAGAACTCCCGACGGCGGGAGGAACCCGATTTCGATTGAGGCGATATTCTTGAGGAAGATGGGAACGCCGTTCGGCGAGGCGATGACGATATTCCTGATGTCGTCTTCGCTCGTGATGCGGCCGATCCCGCGAACGGCCAGCGCCTGGCCGCCCAGCGGCAGGAGGTTGCCCCCCGTGTTCACATTATTGGCCTGGATGGCGCCTGCCACCTGCTGGAGGGAGACGTTGTATTTCTGCAGGGCGTTCGGGTCGATGACGACGTGAAACTGCTTGACCAATCCTCCGAAGTTGACGACGTCGGCGATGCCCGGCGTTTGCAGAAGGCGGGGCGTGATCACCCAATCCTGAATGGTTCGAAGATCGATTACGGAATAATCCGGCGGGCCGACGACAATATACCGGAAAATCTCCCCGACCGGCGTCCAGATCGGTGCCATCTGGGGGAAGACACCGTCCGGCAGATCGGCATCCCGCAGTTTTTCCAGCACGAGCTGCCGTGCAAACTCATCGCTCGTCCCCTCTTCAAACGTAAGGCGGACCGTGGACAGGCCGAAGATTGTCTTCGAACGGCGTTCGTGGACGTGGGGAACGCTGTTCAACGCCCGCTCAAGGGGCACGGTTATCTGCTGCTCGACTTCTTCGGCGGCCCGGCCCGGATATTTTACGATGATTTCAACTTCCGTATCGCCGACGTCCGGATAGGCCTCAATCTTGAGCTGGGTGTAGGCCCAGAGACCGAGCCCGATCAGCGCTGCACCCATGGCGAGACTCAGGAAGCGCTGGTTCATCGCGAACGGGGCGAGTTTTCGAATCATGCTAGAACGTACTCCCCCCGATATGAAACCGTATCGGGTACAGGATGTAAAATCTTCTTTCCGGCGCGAGCTGAAAAGCGGGTGCGGGGAAATGGAGGTTGTCCAACGTCTGAATAAACCAATTGACAGCGGGGAGGTTCGTTTTGGGAATCAAATGGTTGAGATTGTAGTCGAACCCGATGAACACTTCGCGTGTTGTGGGAATGTCTGTTGGCGTCCGGCTGTCGTTCATCACCGCGTATCCGACCGCAAGCTGCAGCCATTTCGGATACACATTTTTGTACCGGTCGGGGAGGAGATTCCAGAGATCGACCGTCCACCAGTACGACTGTCCCTGATAATCGTCAAAAATGGTTCGCCGCTGCCCCGGGATCGACCCGCTGCCGAGGAAGGGCGAGGGCCAGTACGTCCACTTTTCGTGGAAATTCTGCAGAATGGGGACGAACCTCTGGGCATAAAAGTACGACGCTCCGGCAATATCGGCGTAGGCATCGGTCGGGGAAAATCCCCATTGGGTGGAGAAGCCGTCTTCGACCTCGACGTACAATTGATACGCCAATCCCATGACCGCTCCCCAGGCATGCGCATCGCCATCGGTGAAACCGGATTCCAGCAGCGCCTCGCGGCTTGCGTATGATAGGAGGTAGGCGCCGAAAAAATGGCCAAACTTGTCGACCTGCAGATCGACCGGCCAGTCTTCCTGGAAATGAAATGGCCCTCGATCGTCTCTCCACCATGCCTGCGCTTGATACAGGTGCAAACCGACGATCGCCCCGGCATACAACGAGAGTGTCGTGAGAAACTCGGGTGTGCGGATCCTGGTGACGGGGGGAGGTAGACTCCCGTCGAGCGTGGTCCGGCTGTACGATGCCCACCGCACGGTCCCGGCGGGTATCGTATCGCGGACCGTGACAGTATCTTTCACCTGTTGCATATGTATGGAGTCCAATTTCACGCCGCCAGATTTACTCTCCTGCGGGAAGAAGAGTGTCTGAAGCGCGAGTGCTGCCGCCGCGCGGTACATGGTGCCAGCGGCCGGCATCACCCTAATAGCCGAAGCTTAATTGCTTCAGCAGGATGACGCCACCGCTCGCTACGATATCACCCGGCTTCAAACCGCCAGTCACAACATAGTGCTCGTGCGTCTCCGCACCTATCTTGATTTCCGTTCGGACGAACGAATTGCCGGATCGCTTGAATACAAAAGTTTTTCCTTCGACATTGACGACCGCGCTCCTCGGGATTGTGGAAACATTTTCCCTTGACTCATCCAGGGACACTGTTCCGAACATTCCGGGGCGGAGCCTTCCGCCGCGGTTGTCGAGCATGACGCATGCCTTGACGGTTCGCGTCAGGGGATCGACGACGTCACCAATGGAAAGGATTGTTCCGTTCCATTTCTCATCCGTGAACGAATTGCAGACGACCTGCACGCGCGCGCGCCGCGGAATGAGTTGAAGCCGTCCCTCGGGGATATCGGCCAGGACCCACACCGTGCCGGCAATCGATCCGCCGAGCGCCATCGGGTCGATCCCCGAAGCACGGAGGCGGCCCTCCTTCTCACCGAGCTCCGCCTGCGCCTGGGCGTGTTCGTTCTCCGCGTCAACGAGCTCCTTCCCGGCGACGACCTTGTGAGACCGGAGTTCGCGCACGCGCTCGAGCTGCTTCAGAGAGCGGTTGCGCGCGGAGGCGCTTTTTACAAAGTCGGAGTAGAGCTGCGTGAGATCCTGCGTCTCGAACAGGTGGAGGTTGGAACGGCCGAATTCGGAACGCACGGTGCTCACGGCTACATGAGCCGGCGCGGTGATTTCGAGACTCACCTTCCGGAGCCGGACGGTGTCGGTCGTGATTTGCTCCAATTGAGGGGACCGCTCGGGGAAAACGATTTCGATCCCGTTGGACTCGACATGGGCCGGGAGTTCGGCCGCAGCGGACTCCGCCGCCTGTGAATCCGTTCGATTGCATGATCCAAGAATAGCCGTTGCTCCGCCGAAGAGGAGCATACCGACGACATTGAGCATAGTTTTCATGATTCACCTCTTCAAGTTCTTCGTTGTTATTATCCTCCCATGACGGCTCGCAGTGCGAACGCGCTCTTGTGGAGCGACGTGAGTGCGTCGTAGTAGGCCTTCATCGCTTCGTTGAAGGCCCGCTGCGCGTCGAGAAAGTCAAGGATGGAAGTGCCGCCGTTCCTGTACGCGTACTCCACGGCATCCCGGACGCGAGCGGATCGTTGGATGATCTCCCACTTCATCTGATCGGCGATTTCTCTCCGGCCCAGAAATTCGTTGAATGCCGTCTCGACGCCCGCGTCGATCTGGCGCTCGAGTGCGAGAAGCTGCAACCGGAGCTGTTCGACCCTGGCGGCCGCCTTGTCGATTTCACCCTGATTGCGATTAAAAATCGGGAGGGGAAGGGAGAGCGTAAGGCCCGAAAATGCAAGTCCCTGCTGGTTAGAGTAGTAGCCGCCGAGAGAGAGGTCGATCGCCGAGAGCGCCTCCTGAAGTTTCTTGTTGGCCTCCGCCGCCTCAAGTTGAGCGCGAAGTGCCTGCAGGTCCGGCCTTCGGCTCACGGCGAGCTGCCGGGCTTCGTCAGGTGAGGCCGCAGGCGGCTGAGGGGGTTCCGTCAGCTCGCCGGTGATGCTGAAATCGGGCGAGAGGGCCGGGCGTCCCAGCGCCAACTGGAGATTGGTCAGAGCCGACTGCTCATCGAGCCGCGCAGATCGAACCTGAACATGCTGCTGGAGCGCGACGACCTCGGTGCGCGCAAGCTCCGATTCGGCAATATCCCGGGCGCGGAGCCGGACCCTGTTGAGCGCGACGATGCTGTCGAGAGAGGCCATCGTGCTCGTTGCAAGTTCGAGCGAGTACTTTGCATTGAGGGCCTCGTAGAATTGAGTCCGGACCCCCAGAAGCAGGTTCCGGACAGAGTCCTGGAGAACCGCGGCGGAAACAGATTTGGTCTTTTCGGCGACCTCGACTCGCGCAGAACGCTTTCCCCCGAGCTCGATGGGAACGGCGACAATGGCGCTGTAGTTCTTTTCATGTAAAGCGAAAGCTCCGGGATGAGGGAACACATCGCCCGTCAATGTGAGCGCAGGGTTCACCGGCAGGAGGCGGGCGGTGATGATGTCGGCTTCGGCGAGGCTCAGGTCGAACCGCTGCGCCAGCAGGGAAAGATTGTTCTTGAGCGCCTCCTCTTCGGCCTGCCGCAGGGTTTCCGGCTGCGCCCCGGTGTCGGCCATCGCCACG
Source organism: Bacteroidota bacterium (assembly GCA_035635475.1). Taxonomy (GTDB): domain Bacteria; phylum Bacteroidota; class Ignavibacteria; order UBA10030; family SZUA-254; genus VBOC01. Next base: position 4,583 of record DASQAZ010000006.1, read on the forward strand.
ATCAACAGGGTCATCGCCAACTGGAACAGAAACATAACCAGCTCCTTTCGATGTCACGGGAAAAATGCCTTGCGCCGCGGGGCGAACACGGGCCCGGGCGAATCCGGCAAAAAATCAAGCAGCGCTTGCGGAGAGAGTACTCGCGGGTACGTCTCCGGGCGCTACGGCATCAAGAAGCGGTTGTGGCTATAACAGGAGGGAGCAGTTCTGCAGGTAGAGTGATTCGCCGAGGAGTACGGGGCGGTGAAACGGCTTTTGTTCGTCCACAATCAGACCGAAGGCGGGTGTCGAGAGAATCGAAACCGCCGCTAACGATGGGCTGTCCTGATCGAGGATAACCCGCTTCACCATGGCCGGTCTCTGGCCCGAGATCCCCGTTTGATGAAACGACCTGAGAAAATCCGGCAGGCTGGGGGTCAGGTTGCCGCCTGAGATACTCTGGCCGCAAGCCGGAAGCCCGTCGCCTTCGTCGAAATGGATCGTCGTCGTGTCGGAGAACAGATCGGTCAGGTTGGCGCCATCGTTGAAGAGCGCGAGGGCGCACAGGAGTGTCAGGAGGACCGATAATCCGGAATTGCTCTTGAGGAACTTATTCATTTTGATCTGCGAGGACACTCTAATTTACGTGCCGTTATCCACAATGTCAAGTTTGTCGGCACCGTTCCGCGCCGGGGGGACACGGCGGGATGGTCCGCATCACCCGGCCGGATAGATGTGGTAGAGTATCACGTACACGATCACCCCCGTCACCGAGACGTAGAGCCAGACGGGATAGGTCCAGCGCGCGATTGCCCGGTGCCTGGGAATATCGTCCTTCAGCCCGCGTCGGAGCGTGACGATCGCAAGCGGGACGACCGCTGCTGCGAGGATGGTGTGCGTTGTTAAGAGCGTAAAATAGAATAGACGGACCCATCCCCGGCCCTGGAAGCTTGTTGTGCCGTGGTGGAGATGGTACGTAATATAGGAAATAAGAAAGGCGCACGAGACAAGGAATGCCGCGATCATGAACTTCCGATGCGCATCTCTCCGCCCGCGGAGAATGAGGCGGTGTCCCGCGACGAGCAGGATCGCGCAGGCTGAATTCAGCATAGCATTGAGCGCGGGGAGGAATTCGATCACGGCTCGACTCTTCGGGACAGGATGCGGGCGTCGCGAACGAGATTATTGACCGCGTCCGAATCATCGGAATCGTAGTACCCCCGTATCGTGGCGTGATGGTCGATCAGGACGAACTTCTGACTATGGATGATCGCGCTGTCCGCGCCCACGCCGGTTGCCAGATGGAAGCCCTCGCGTGTGAGCCGATCGATCGCCTTCCGTTCGCCGGTCAGGAAGAACCATTTTCCCGGGACCGCGTCGTATTGCCTTGCGTACTGGCGCAAGACGTCGGGTGTGTCGGTTTCGGGATCGACCGAAAAGGAGAACAACCGCGTGCGCGGATCCAGGCGGAATGTCTCCTGAAGTTCTTTCATCTTTGCGCTCATAAGAGGGCAGGCCCCCGCGCACTCCGTGAAAATGAAATCCGCGATCGTGACCTTCCCCAGAAGACTTTCGCGCGACAAAGCGACGCCGTCCTGCGAGGTCAGCCGGAATTCCGGAACCGCTCCAAAGGAGGGCAGAAGGATCTTTTTCTCGATTCGGGTTGTCAGGTACCAGTAACCCACAATGAACATCCCGAGGGTGAACGGTATGCCGAAGATCGTTAGAAGGAGAATTTGTTTCCTGTCTTTCATTCTATCGATTCCTTGCGCTCACCAGTGCCACGGAAACCCGGTATGTGGCGAGGGAAAACAGGCCCGAAACAAACAGAGACACGGGGAGAGAAGCGATATCCCGAATGTGAGCCGTCCCGTTGAGATAGAGTCCCTGCCGCAGGGCGGAGACACCGTAGGAGAGAGGATTGATCGTCATAAGGCTTCCGAGCCAGCCCGCGGCGCCGGACGCGGGGAAGAGGCTGCCCGAAAGGAGCCAGAGGGGGATCAGAAAGAGGTTCATGATCGCGTGAAATCCCTGCGTGGAGTCCATCCGCCACGCTATCATGAATCCAAGCCCCGTGAGGCCGAACGATATTACGAACAGCGTCACCAGCACGAGAAGGAGGGAGCCGGCGCTGAAGGAGAACCCGACAAACGGCGCGAGCAAAAGGAGCGAGACGGCCTGAATCATCGATAGCGCTGTCCCACCGGCGATTTTACCCAGCGCAATGCTCGAGCGGGGGACCGGCGCCACGATCACCGACTGCAGGAAACCCTCGCGCCGGTCCTCAATGATCGATATCGTCGAAAAGATCGAGGTGAAGAGGATGATCAGAACGATCGTCCCCGGATAGAAGTATTCCATATAGTTCACGTCGGGAGGCGCGCCCGGGTAGCGGAACGAAGATTTCAGGCCCGATCCGATCAGGAACCAAAAGACGAGCGGCGAGCCGATGACTCCGATAATCCGGCTGCGCTGGCGATAGAATCGAACGAGCTCGCGGCGGGCGAGACTGAATGCAGGCAGAATGAAGGCGGTGCTCATCAACTGTTCCCCCCTTTTTCCCGGAACGTATGCCCGGTTTTGCGGATGAAAACATCCTCGAGCGTAGGCTTCGAGAACGTGACGGCATCGATCACCCCGGGGAGCGCGCGCACGAGCTGCGGGATAAATTCATGCCCATCCCTGCGTTCGATGCGGATCATCCCGTCGATCAATTGGGGCGCGCCGCCGAACTTTTCGCGGATGACGCGGCTGACGTTCTCCGGATCACTCGTGGCGATCGAGACGATATCTGTGCCGATTTCCTGCTTCAATTTTAAAGGAGAACCGAGGGCGACGAGACTTCCGCGATCGAGGATGGCGATGCGGTCGCAGAGTTCCGCCTCATCGAGAATATGTGTTGTCAGGAGCGCGGTCGTCCCGCCCTCGGAGCACAGTTGCTTCAGGAACCCGTCGAAATCCTTTCGCGCGCCCGGGTCGAGGCCCGTGCTCGCTTCATCAAGAATGAGCAGCCGGGGGTTGTGCACGAAGGCCTTGGCGAGCTCGACGCGGCGTTGCATCCCGCCCGAAAGCGTATCGACCATATCCCCGGCGCGATCGGAGAGTCCGACCCGTGCAAGAAGCCCGTCGATTTTGTTCCGAAGCCCTGCCCCACGGAGATTATACAAAGCGCCCTGGCAGAGAAGATTCTCCCTCGCGCTCAGCTTTCCATCGAGGCTCGGATGCTGGAACACAACACCGATATCCCGCCGGGTCTCGACCAGATGCGTCGAAGAGTCGCGGCCGAGGATTCGCACCGAACCGGAGGTTTGTTGCATCAGGGTGGAGAGGATCCGGAAAAGCGTGCTCTTGCCGCTGCCGTTCGGTCCGAGCAGGCAAAACATCTCGCCCTCCCGCACCGAAAAGGAGACGTCGTTCAGCGCGGGGGAGACGCTGCGTCCCCGGTCAGGGAGACGCCTCAAAAGCCGCCCAAACCCCCTCGTGCGTTCGTAGGAGTGACTGACGTGATCGACTTCGACGGCATGCTGCATTGCGGGCTGCGGTTCCGTCGCTTCGATGAACGGTCTCAGGCCTTGTCGAGCGCGATCAAGAGAAGGAGCGACGGCAGGTAGACCAGTGAGGCGAAAAATAATTGGCGCGAGTAAGAATTGAACTTTTCCCCCATGATGGTTTGGGGATTTCCTGCATGCCTGACGAGCATGACACTCATAAAAAGAAACGCGAGGCTGAGCCCGACTGCCCCGGCCATGGAAGCGAGGCCCGTCATCCCGGCGGATGCGGGAAGGAGGCTCACAGGGACGAGTGCGATCGAGTAGGCGACGATCTCACGACTCGTGCGCTTTCCGTCGGGATCTCCGACCGTCAGAATCTTAAAGCCCGCCCGGGCGTAATCGCGCCGGTACATCCACGCGAGCGAGAGAAAATGGGGCATCTGCCAGCAAAACACAATGGCAAAGAGAACGGCCGCTCCGAGATTGACATCGTTCCGAGCTGCCGCCCAGCCCAATACCGGAGGCAGCGCGCCCGGTATGGCGCCAATAAGAGTGGAATAGGGGGTGATTCGCTTGAGCGGGGTATACAGAAAAATGTAGGTCGAGAAGGTCACCGCGGCCAGAATGCCGGTCAGATTGTTCGTGAACAAACAGAGGTCGACGATGCCGAGAATCGACATGACGGATCCGAAGATCAAACCCTCAATAGGACGCAGGCGGCCCGCGGGCAGGGGCCTCCGCTCGGTGCGCTTCATGAGAGCGTCATAGCGACGCTCGACGAACTGATTGAGCGCACCGGCCCCGCCTCCAACGAGTGTGGTGCCGAGGGCAACATGGAAGAAACGCCAGTAATCAAACGCGCCGAGTGTTCCCAGATAGAAGCCACAGAGAGCGGTCAGCACCGAGAGCATGGTGAGCTCCGGCTTCGTCAATAATAAATAGTCAAACGCTCGCGAATGGAGGCGTGAATGTGAAAGGGTTCGATTCATGCAGTTGTCCCGCGTGCCGGCAGCGCGACCGGGATTCTTGCAACCGGAAATCCCCATAGGCGGATGGACCGCAAGGCGGCCAGCACGGTGCAAACCAAGAGCAGGGCTCCTGCTGCAACGTGGGCGGTTGTGATCACGACATTCTTCCCGGTGAGCACCGTCAAGGAGCCAAGCGCAATCTGGACGATCAGCAGGCCCGTGAGCCGGTACGCGAATCGCGGGAGCTCTTTATCGGCCGACGACAATTTCGCAAGCCTGAGCGATGTCCAGACGACGGGGACACACACGACCAACGCCCAGAACCTGTGGATCATGTGGATGATGATCTGCGAGGAGGTCACCGGATCGTCGGCTGCGATCCGGATGCCCGAGGCGATCAGGTACTGATTATACCGGTCGACCGCTTCGTGCGAGAGCGAGGGGATGATCTGCCCGTAGGCGAACGGGAAGTCGGGAACAGCCAAACCCGAGTGGGTGTGCCGCATCAGGGCGCCGAGTATGAGTTGCACATAGACAGCCGCGGCCGCGGCGAGGGACAGCAGAACGATGGGGGCACCCTCCCCCAGAGGGACCCGATGCTCTTCCCGCCACCAGGGGGATGTGAAGAGGGCGATTGAGGCGACCACGATGAAAAAAGTCTGGGCGAGCATCGCGTGGCTTACGGAGATTGCCGTCGGCAGCAGGAGGAGCACCGTCAGCCCCCCGAGGACCCCCTGAGCGAGTACAAGTAGTAGCGCGGCGAGGCCCAGCATACGCACCCAGCGCCTGTCTTCGCGCCTCCAGACCCAGATGGCGAGGATCAGCGTCAAAAGTCCGACAAACGAAGCAATCAGGCGGTGGGAGTGTTCGTACAGGATTCCTCCGACCATCTGGCCGGGGGGAAACGCAAACATGAACCGGCCGTACGTGTTCGGCCAGTCGGGAACCGAGAGTCCAGATTCGGTGCTGGTTACCAGGCCGCCCGCAATAATTAAAAAGAACGTAACAACCGAAGTCAGAACCGCAAACCGGTGAAGGTTCCTGTAGCCGGTCAATGCTTCTTTCCCGCTTTTGCTGCCTGTCCCGCCGGGGTGACTCGTCCCGCTTCGCGGGATGAATCGGCTTGTACCGGAGGCTGTTCGCCGCCCGAAGTCTGCGTCAAAGCCGCTTCCTGCTCGTCGTACCATTTCTTGAACTCGTCGGGCGTTTGAACGGTCACGTACCCGCGCATGCGATAGTGGCCGAGCCCGCACAACTGCGCGCAGGCGATCTCGGTCGGCGTGGCGGGAGCCAGCACGACCTGGGGAATACCCGCTTGTCCCAGCTTTGTGATGACGCTGTCCAAGAGCGCATCTCCTTTGATTGCGATCGGTGCGCCAGACTTGTCGGTATACGCCTCCATAACAACGAAGGTATCCATGTTGGCGGCCGGGCGGACGGAGATCTGGGTCACGCCTGCTTCGACCAGTTTCGTCACGGTTTCCTCGGAGAGCTGATCGTTCATCGAGATCATCGGCGCGCCGGCGGAATCCTTATGCTCTTCCATGGATATAAACTTGTCGAGGTTCGCCACCGGCCGCGCGGTGACTTCCGCCATCCCTGCGCCGTCGAGCTTGGCGACGTTCTCGGCGGTGAGGCGGTCGCCCTTCGCGACGATCGTTCCAGTTGAGTCTTTGTAGTCCTGCATGACCATCATGTCGTCGTGCGCGGAACCTTTTGTGACCGGCATGCGGGCCATCGGGGGCAGTTTGACCGTCCGCACCTTGCTCATTGCCTCGCGGATGGAGAACGAATGGCGGAGCTCCTCGCGCAGTTGGTCGGTTGTTTTTATCGGCGTGAACCAGAGGGGGATTTCCATCCCGGGGATAGCGTCCTGTTTCACGCGGTACGCGGGAAGATTAAAACTGTGAATCACATCTTTTGATGTCAGGTGGACGATGACCGGCTTGTTCACGGGAAGGAAAAGCGTGTTGTTCGTGACGATGTCGTCCTTCGCATCGGGGTCGCTCCGATCCAATCCGAGCGGGTTGTCGGCATTGATCAGCTCGATCGAACTTCGGCCGAACTTCCCGTCCGGACCCGCATAATGGATGTTCCACGCGAACTGTTCCCCGATAACGCGAACGACGGTGGCCGCGCTCTCGGAGGGAAAAGCGTCGACGCGCTTCGACCAAAGCGGAATCGAAAAGGCCGCCAGAAGAATAATTTCCGCGATCAACACTCCGACTTCGACATAATTCGTAAAGTGACTCTTGACGCCGGCATAGTTCGCGGTGGGATGCTTCGACTTCCTGAAACGGAAAAGAGCGTAGACGTAGTACGATCCCCATCCCACAAACAGGATCAGCATCAGCCAGTGAACGATCGCGATCAGGTGATCGATGGCGGGGCCGTGCGCCGAGCCGTCAGGGGGGAGCCCTAAAAATTGTTCCATTCCATGACTCCTTTTTCGTCTTTCGTCCTTAGAACGCCGTGATCGTCGATGAAGACCTGCCCGGAGAGGCGCATCTGCTGGCGCCGGTATCGTTTCCACATCATGACAAAAAATGCCGCGATGAACCCCAGAACCCCGCCTGTTATGCCCAGCATGACCGAGAGCGCGGTGTTCATCCCGGCATTCATGGGGGAGTCGTTCGCCCCGTAACAGACCGGGCAGGCCTCGCCGGCCTGAAGGCAGGTGAGTGCCAGTCCACACGCGAGGAAGAGGGCGCGCTTCATAGATAACTTACATTCTTAAGTTTCTTCAAGATGCGTACGCCGTACATGATCAGTGCCACACCGGCAAGGATCGAAGCGATACCGCCCACCAGGAGCCAACCGTCATTCGACCGTGCGTACGATTGCAGGAGCCAGACCGAGAAGCCGAATGCCAGTGCGATCGACAGCACGATGAAGACGATATGAAACGCCTTAAGGGACATTGTGCTCGATGATCGGATTCGAATGATGAAAGAGCGGGAGGGACATCAGGGCGGCGAAAAAGACGACGGTCAGAATGAGGGCCGCATAAATCACTTTTTTCTCGGAAATAAGGTGCATAAAATAACTTGCCACGAGGGAGCCCTTGACGGCGGCGATGAACAGCGCGACGGCGATCGCCAGCGGCACATTGAGGTGAAGCCGGGAGATTGCAACCGTGATCAGCGTCAGGGCGAGCAGGGTGATGAAGACGGTGACGTAAACGCGGACGTGTTTCTTAATCGCCTGAGTGTCGCCGAAATCCATGAAACCTCCTATTAGAGTAAATAGAGCACGGGAAACAAGAAAATCCAGACCAGATCGACAAAGTGCCAGTACAGGCCTGCCACCTCGATTCTGTTCGTGAAGCGAGCCGGCTCCGTCTTCCACATTTTGCTCCCGGGTCCCCACATGTAGGAATTGACGATCATTCCGCCGATCACGTGCAGCCCGTGCAAGCCCGTGAGCGTAAAGTAGATCGCGAAGAACGTGTTCTTGCCCGGAAGATCCCCCATGCGGATATGGTGGCTGTATTCGAAATACTTTATAATCAAAAACCCGAACCCCAACAGGATTGTCAGTCCGAGATAGAGCCGGAACTTCCCGAAGCTCTTCATCATGAGCGAGGCCCATGCCATCACCATCGTGATGCTCGAGGTGATCAGGACCGCCGTATTCACGGTGGCGAGAGCCACGTCGAGCTCGCCATGAGGCCACTCGGGCGCGCCGATCCTGAGGAGGATGTACGTGGTGAAGAGAGCGCCGAACAACATGACTTCCGAGGCGAGAAAAAGCCAGATGCCCGCCTTTGCGTTGAAGACTCCGGTCTCGGGATGGGGGGTAACGGTATAGGGTATGTCCATCGCTCAGGCCTCGGCCAATTGGTTCTGCGGCGTGAAATCCTTCGCGTGCCCGGGAACAGAGTATTCGTAGGGGCCGCGGTACACCTCGGGCACAGACGCGAAATTCCCGTGCGCGATCGGCGGGGTCGGCGCCGCCGCCCAATCGAGGGTGGTCGCTTCCCAGACGTTCTCCTGAACCTTCTTTCCCTTCCTCATGCTCACGAAAAAGTTGACAAGGAAGACGACCTGGAACGCGGCCATTACCCAGGCCCCGATCGACATAACTTCATTCAGGTGCAGGACTCCCTGAGCATGAGCATACTGCTGGCCTCCGTCGTAGAGTCTCCGGGAAACTCCGGCAAGGCCTTGAATCAACATGGGAAAGAAAATCTGGTTCATGCAGACGAACGAGCCCCAGAAATGGATTTTCCCGAGGTTCTCGTTCATTCTCCTGCCCGTAATTTTCGGAAACCAATAATAGACGCCCGCGAAGAGCCCGAACAACGAGCCGGGCGCGACCACATAATGGAAGTGGCCGATGACGTAATACGTGTCGTGGAGCGGAATGTCCGCCGCAGCCAGACCGAGGGGCAATCCGGTCAGGCCGCCGATGCCAAACATCGGGAGAAACGCCAGGGCGAAGAGCATGGGAGTGTTGAACCGGATTGATGCCCCGTGCAGCGTGAGGAACAGGCCCGAGAGGATGATCACGGACGGTATCGAAATGATCATCGTGGTCGTCTGGAAAAACGAGCTGATCGCCGTCCCCATGCCGGTCAGAAACATGTGATGTGCCCAGACGACGAACGACATGAAACCGAGAAAGATGATCGAATAGACGAGCGACTTGTAGCCCCAGAGCGGTTTTCGCGTATTATTGGCGATGACTTCCGCGACGATGCCGAGGGCGGGAAGGATCAGGACGTAAACCTCGGGATGCGCCAGGAACCAGAAGAGGTGCTGCCACAGGATGGGATTGCCGCCCCCCGTGGCGGGCCACGCCTGGCCGCTTACCACCAACCCCGACGGGAGGAAGAAGCTCGTCCCCGCGAGCCTGTCCATGAGCTGGAGCACCCCAGCCGCTTCGAGCGGGGGGAACGCAAGGAGCAAGAGGAACCCCGTCACGAACTGGGCCCAGACGAAGAAGGGGAGGCGCATGAACGAAAGGCCCTTTGCCCGGAGCTGAAGGATCGTCGTTATAAAATTTATCGAACCGAGAAGCGAAGACGTTATCAGGAAAACCATTCCGAGCAGCCAGAACGTCTGACCGCCCAGGAAGCCCGGAAACGTGATGTCGGAGAGCGGAGGATAGGAGGTCCAGCCCGACTGCGCCGAGCCGCCGGGGACAAAAAAGCTCGCGAGCATCGTCACGCCGCCCACGAAATAAACCCAGTAGCTCGCCATGTTCAGTTTCGGGAACGCCATATCGGGCGCCCCAATCTGAAGCGGCATCACATAATTGCCGAACGCGCCGACCGCGAGGGGAACGACTCCGAGGAACACCATGATCGTTCCATGCATGGCCCCGAGCTGATTGTAAAACTCAGGCAGCATGACGCCGCCGGGGGCGCGCTCGTCGCCGAAGATCGAACCGATGAGAGGGATCGGCTCGCCGGGATAGGCGAGCTGCCATCGCATGAGCATCATGAGCGAGAAGCCAACAAAGAGGAAGATCATGCTCGTGAGCGCGTACCAGATCCCGATCACCTTGTGATCGGTGGAAAAGATATATCTCCGCCAGAAGGGCAGCTCTTCGTGGGGATGAAGCGTTGCGTGAGGGAGCGTCTCGACCGTGTGGGTGATATTGTTGCTCTTCATCGGTCTTGTTTCAGGTCAATGCTGTCGAACCGGGTTCGATGCCGCGTTGCGAGGGGTCACTTATCGGTGAACGTAAAGTTGACGGTCTTCGTGTCGGCTGCCCCAACGGTGACATGCATCGTCTGGGCTCCGTAGACTTCGTGCCATGCCTCGATGTCGTATTCTCCGGCGGGGAGATTCTTGATCTCGAAGCTTCCCTTATCGTCGGTCACACTATAGAACGGGTGCTCGAGCACCCCGGCGTAGGCCGACATCCAGCTATGGACGTCGCATTTGAATTTGACCATCACCTCCGGATGGGGGAACGTCTTGACGTTCTTCGCGCCCTGCTTCGGCTGCGCCATGTTGAACTGGGGGCTATTCTTGGGGAGCGCGTGGATATTATGGAGGAGCGGGTCGCTATTGAGAATCTCGAGCTGCTGGTTTGCCATCATGCCGAAGACATGGGGATGGTAGGTGCAGCCGCGCTGGTCGATCGTTTTCTTCTCGCCCGGAACGGGAAACTTCTTTCCTTCCAGCCCCTTTTTAACATAAACGAAGACCCATTGGAGCGTGTTGTTCGGGTTGACGACCGCCCTCTCCGACGGAACCGGCTTCCCCTGATGAATGGCCAGGCATTTCTTGTCGCCGCTCATCACGATCATCGGCACGGCGGGTTTTGCACCCTTAAAATTCGCCGCTCCCACGATTGTTCCCGCCTTCGCCCGGGGCGATGCGAGTGTGAGGCAGCAGAGAGAGATTAAAAGGGTGGTCAGACACGATTTGCCGTTCATGAGGAGCTCCTAAGTGGTTATGGGAAACAGGTTGCCCTATTTAGTGGCTCAGTATACGTAATTTTTCAAATGAATTCAAGGAAACCCCGGAGATGAGAAGGAGTTAGACTGCGGTGGCGAGGAATCGTTGCGTCGGGCCTACCTGGGGAGCGTGTCCTTATCTCCGGCCCTGTGTTTGACGACCCGGGCGTGGGTTATAAAAATAACCTCTTCGGCGATATTCGTTGCCAAGTCGGCCACCCGCTCCAGGTTCCGGCTGATCCGGATGAGATCCAGACCCGCCTCGATCGTCTTCCGGTCTTCTTTCATAAGGTTGACGACTTCGGTCACCGTCTTGCGATTGAGCTCGTCGATCAGATCGTCCTGCTCGAGAACCGCCCTCCCGAGCTTCGAGTCGAGATGGACGAAGCCGTCGAGCGCATTGCGCAGCATCGATTGGGCGAGCTCCGCCATTTTCGGCAGCTCCAGAAGCGATTCCTCGGTCCGGGTACGGACAAGGCTCAACGCCGATTCGGCGATGTTGACGGCATGGTCGCCGATTCGCTCAAGGTCGTTGTTGATCTTCTGGACGGCGAGAATCAGCCGCAGATCGATCGCGACCGGCTGTTGAAGCGCCAGGAGATCGATGATCGCGTTGTCGATCTCCATCTCAAGGGAGTTCACGCGCTCGTCACCGTCGATGATTTCTCTGGCGAGGGTCTCATCGCGGTTCAGGACTGCCTTGATGGAGAGCGCGATCGATTCCTCCACGACGCTTCCCATCTTGATGAGGCTCGTTTTCAGACTCTCCAGTTCCTGCTCGAAATGACGCTTCATCCGAATCTCCCCGTAATATAATCTTCAGTCTGCTTCTTCGCGGGCGTCGTGAAGAGAGCCTTTGTCGCGTTGAGCTCGATGAGCTCGCCGAGATAGAAAAATGCCGTGAAATCGCTCACACGGGCGGCCTGCTGCATGTTGTGCGTGACGATGACGATCGTATAGTTCTGTTTCAATTCAAAGATCAGCTCCTCAATCTTTGCCGTTGCAATCGGATCCAGCGCGCTCGCCGGTTCGTCCATCAAAACGACCTCCGGGTCCACAGCCAGCGTTCTCGCGATGCACAGGCGCTGCTGTTGTCCTCCCGAGAGGCTCACGCCCGATTTGCCAAGCGAATCCTTTACCTCATCCCAAAGAGCCGCCCGCCGCAAACAGCGCTCCACGATCGCCGCCAGTTTCTTCCGGTTGCTGAGGCCGTTAAACCGCAGCCCCGCTGCGACATTGTCGAAAATGGACATCGTCGGGAAGGGGTTTGCCTTTTGAAAGACCATCCCGATCCGGCGCCGGACCAGAACGGGATCGTATTGGAAAATATTCTCTCCTTCGAGGAGAATCGAACCCGACATCGTACCGCCGCCGACTTCGTGCATCCGGTTCAGGCACCGGAGGAAGGTTGATTTGCCGCACCCCGAAGGGCCGATGATTGCCACGACTTGATGGGAGGGTATGTCGATGGATATATTCTTCAGAGCCTGTGTTTTCCCAAAAAAGGCGTTGAGATCTTTAACGACGATTTTCGCGGGCGTTCGGTTGCCCGGCCGGCTGAAAAGGCGGGCCGACGGATCGCCGATTACGCGGACGCGCGACTCTTCAGCGTTCGACATATCTCTGCCTTGTAACGATGCGGAAGACCACGTTCAGCAAGAAAATAAGTGTTATAAGGACGAACGCCGCCGCCCACGCCTGCCTGTTCCAGTCCGTGAACGGTGCCCTGGCGTAATCGTAGATAAAAACGGTCAGCGATGCAATCGGCTGGCCGATCGCCGTCGACCAGAACCGGTTTCCCAGGGCGGTGAACAAGAGGGGCGCGGTTTCTCCGGCGGCGCGTGCAAGCGCCAGTAGAATTCCTGTCGTGATCCCCTTGAGAGCCGTCGGAAGAATCACCCGGAGCGTCGTTTTCCATATCGGGACTCCGAGCGCGAGCGCCGCCTCGCGGTAGGAGTGTGGAACGAGGCGGATCATTTCTTCGGTCGTGCGCGTCACGGTCGGGATCATCAGGAGTCCGATCGCGACGCCCCCGGCGAGCGCCGAAAAATGGCCCATCGGCAGCACCACCAGCAGATAGGCGACCACGCCGACGACGATGGAGGGGATGCCGCTCAAGACATCGGTGAGAAAACGGACCGCCGAGCCGAACGGGTTGGAGCCGTAATCCGCAAGGTAGATTCCCGCAAAGATGCCGATCGGCAGACCGAACGCACTCCCAAGCCCGATAAGAATCGCCGTCCCGACAAGGGCATTTGCCATGCCGCCGCCCGGCTCGCCGACCGGTTTCGGCATGCGAATGAAGAAGTCGAGGTTGAGGGCGCCGATCCCCTGCGAGATCGTATAGTAGAATATCATGAACAGAGGGAGAATCACCAGCATCCCGCTGAGGATGGAGAGGAAAGTCATCAGCGCATTCTTTGATTTCCGCCACAAGTCATATCGTGAGAGCTTCGGGGTCATACGGCCGCGAACTTCCTCGTCGTGGTCCACACGATACCGCGCGCCAGGGCATTGAGTACGATCGTAACGGCGAAGAGAAGGAGGGCAATCTCAATGAGCGAACTCACATACAACTGAGAGGTGGCTTCGGAGAATTCGTTCGCGATGACGCTTGCCATAGAATTGGCGGGATTGAACAGCGACAGCGAGATATCGGACCTGTTCCCGATCACCATGGTGACTGCCATTGTTTCGCCCACCGCCCTCCCCAGTCCGAGAAGCGCGGCTCCCAACATTCCCGATTTTCCCGCCGAGAGCACGATCCGGGTGGCTTCCCATCGCGTCGCCCCGAGAGCGAATGCGGCCTCTCGCTGGGAGTTTGGAATTGCTCTGAGGACATCGCGCGTGATCGAGACGATGATCGGCAGAATCATGATCGCAAGGATGATGCCGGCGGCCAGCATGCCGAACCCGTAGGGGGTGCCTTTAAAAAAAGGAAGAAATCCGAGGGAGTCCGCCAGGAACGGCTCCGCATCCCTTCGCAGCCAGGGGATGAGGATAAATATTCCCCACAGCCCGTACACGATACTCGGGATGGCGGCCAGAAGCTCGACCAAAAACGACAGCGGCGTCTCGAGCCATCGCGGCGCCAGCTCGGAGAGGAGGATGGCTGTGCTCAGGCCGAGGGGAAGGGCAATGATCAACGCCAGGACCGAGGATGCGAGAGTGCCCCACATGAACGGCAACGCTCCGTATTCATCGCGAACGGGATCCCACGTTCTGTCTGAAAGAAATCTCCAGCCGAACCTCGCGAGCGAAGGCTGGGAGCCCCGTATCATCTCGAACGCCATCACGATGACCATGAGGAGTATCGCAAGGGCGAACAACAGGGTGAAGTTCTTGAATAGAACGTCGCCGAGGTTCGTAGAGGACCTACGTCGTCGCATCACGTCCGGAAAATAACGGGCGGGGCAACCCCGCCCGGAACGGCATCGCCCCTCCCGTTCACACTGTTCCTGTCCCGCCGCCTATTCCACGGCGATGGAAGATATTTTCTTTTCACACAATTTTCTCACTTCGGGCGGGAGCGGCGCGTAATACAAATCCTTCGCATACGCCTGCCCCTCGCTCAACGCCCAGTGCAGAAATGACACGACCGCCCCGGCTTTCTCCTTGTCTTTCATATTCCTGTAAATCAATAGCCACGTGAATCCCGAAATCGGGTACGAAATTTTACCCGCGGCATTCGTGAGCGACACACGCAGGTCTTCGGGCATCTGCTTCAACGAACCGGCTGCTGCGGCGGAGACGCTTTCAAACGTCGCATCGACGAAATTGCCCTCCTTGTTCTGAAGGACTGCATAGGGGAGTCCGTTTTTCACCCCGTACGCGAGTTCGACATAGCCGAGTGATCCCTCGGATTGCTTGACAAGACCGGCCACCCCTTCATTTCCCTTTCCGCCGAGCCCGACCGGCCAATTGACCGAGGTACCTTTGCCGACTTTCTTGGACCACGCCTCACTCACTTTCGTCAGGTAATCGGTGAAGATATTGCTCGTGCCGCTGCCGTCCGAGCGGTGCACGACGAGGATGGCCTCGTCGCGAAGATCTTTTCCGGAGTTAGCCGATGCGATCTTCGGGTCGTTCCATTTCGTGATCTCGCCCAGAAAAATTCCGGCAACGGCCTCCGGGGTCAGCTTAAGACCGGTCCCGGCCGCCGCGAGATTGTAGGTGACCACGACGGCTCCCATGACGGTGGGAATATGCAAGACCTCGGACCCCTGTTTTAGCTTTGCTTCCGCCATCTGCGAATCCGTCATCGCGGCGTCAGATGCGCCGAAATCCACCGTCCCCTCGATCACCTGCTTGATCCCTCCGCCGCTTCCGATCGACTGGTAATTGAATTCAACGCCTGTCTTTGTGTGGTAGACATCAAACCATTTCGAATAAATGACGTACGGGAACGTCGCCCCGGCGCCATTGAGTTTCAACTGCGAGCAGGCGAAATTACCCGCCCCGGCGAGCAGAATGACGCCTGCGAGGAATGTACGAAATTTCATCATATTTCTCTCCCCTGTAAGAGTAAGTGAATGGTCCGGCCAAACTGCAATTTGTCCGCCACAGCGCGGCTACTTGTAAAAGTACGCGACCGTAGCCCTTGCGACGACATCGCTGTTGAGGCCGCTTGCCTGGTACGTCTGCACCCAGATATTGGGCATGAGATGGACTTCGGGCACGGGCATATAATCGAGGGCCCCAAGGAAGAACGACACGCCGTCGTTATCAGCCGAAGTGTTCGGGTCATAGAGGTCGAATCGGCCCACCAGCCGGAGACCGTCTGCGACCTCGCCCCAGGCGAATGC
>DASQAZ010000007.1:0-8262 GCA_035635475.1 Bacteroidota bacterium
CCTACGCTTCCTGCCGCGCTTCGATTAGAGGAACCCAACGAAGAGAGCCCCTTTAAGAATGCAATCCTTGCTGTTCACGGCCCTTGCCTGCTTCATCGGCGCGCTGGTGCTACCGAGCTCTGCCGCCTCACAAAACCCTGATTCCGTCCGGTTCCGTATTTATCTCACAGTCCAGGACAGCGTCACGAAGAAGAAAGCTAAGGCCTCGCTGGGTTTTCATCCGCTTGCAACGTTGGGAATCGATACACTATCCGGTTTCACCGATCATTGGTACGAACATGATTCGCCGTCGGTAACAGAATATCTGTCGCCTCCGGTGGCTAATTTTTTCCAGGAACTACGCATCAATAATGTCAGGCAGACATTTCCCGAGCATGGACTTCTTTTCGGGAACATCCATCCCTATCCCAGCCCGTCACCGATTGATACGTTTGCCATTTCGTTCAGCGGGGATCAGAATGCGGTCGGCGACAGCCTGTACCTATATACGCACCCCCAAATTCTTTCATGGCCGTCGGTCCTGCGGTTTTATGCTGATAGCATCAGGCTAAAGGATCGAAGGAATCCCGCCGGGTCACTGGTTAACGTCGACATGACCAAGGAGTCGACTTACACCTATCGCGGCCAAACGTACCACGATACTATCTCAGACTCCTACAGCGTCGAGCCGTTTAACAGGGGGTTTTTGATGATCATAACGCACCCGAAGATACCCCCCAGGCCCCCGGACACCGTTGCGCTCGTATCTCCACCGAATGGTTCAACCGGCAGGCCCCTGAATGAGACGGTTCAGTGGAACGCCGTCCCCGGAGCGTTCTTCTATAAAGTACAGGTTGATACTTCGCGCACGTTTGCTAATCCGATCAGCACCGACTCGATTGCGACGACCTCGAAAGCGATCAACGGGCTGCGCCAGAATACCTGGTACTACTGCCGCGTTCTGGTTGGGAATCCCTTCGGTGTGAGCTATTATCGGAACCCTGCCGATAGCTTCAAGACGCTGACCCTTTTGCCGGTAGCGCCGCCGATCATCTCCCCGACCCCGGGACAGACAGGCGTTTCCAACACTCCGACGTTCAGCTGGGGTGCAGGAGCGGGTCCCCTCACATACGAGCTCCAGCTTTCGACTTCTCCGGCGTACTCGCCCCTCTTACAGGACTCGACGCTCTCCAGTACCTCGGTCGTCTTTCCGGCACCGCTTCTGAATTGCGAAAAATACTACTGGCGAGTGAGGGGAAACAACGCCCAGGGGATCGGTCCTTTTTCGAGCGCGAGTTTCAGAGTAATGCTCGCGACGCCCGCCGTGCCGGTGATCATCCAATATCCGGATAACCAGACCGGCGTCCCCCTCCCTGCGAAGCTCGTCTGGACGGGCAGGGATAGCTGCGCCGATTTTTATCGACTCCAGGTTGCGCGGGATTCCGTCTTTGCTCAGTTGGTCTTGAACTCGACGGTGCCAGATACAACGATCTCGCTTCAGACTCTGCTCGGACTTACGACATACTTCTGGAGGGTGAGGGCCGAGAACGCGTCGTTCCAGAGCGTCTACACGCCGACCCGAAGATTTACCACGGCCATTCTTCCCCCCGGGGGGCCGACCCTTCTCTCGCCGGCAGAAGGAGTCACGATCCAGAATCTGACCCCGCTTCTCGTCTGGAGTACGCCCACGAATAATCCGGTTACGTACCGATTACTGGTCTCCCTTTCGAACAATTTTACGAATCCTTTGGTGGACGATTCGACACTTACCGATACAACGCGATCGATTGGTCCTCTCGTCGGATGCACCCGGTACTACTGGCTCGTCCGCGGGAAGAACGCAGCCGGTTGGGGCTTTGGTGCTGCGGCCTCGTTCCTGACACCCCTCCAGCCGCCGGGATTGCCGGCCCTCGTCATTCCGGCGGACGGCGCCGTGAATCAGCCGACGCAGCCACTGCTATCGTGGACACCCTCGGGCTCGTGCGCACCATCTCTTTACATCGTCAACCTTGCTCTCGATACGACGTTTAACACCGTCGTCCGGCGCGACACGCTGGCTCAAAATTCGAAACAGGTTGGACCACTCGCCTCCAATACAAAATACTTCTGGCGGGTGGCCGCGGTGAACGACTCGGGATCGGGTCTGTCGGCGATCCGCAGTTTCACCACGACCGCGGTCACGAAACCGCCGGTGCCAGTGCTCATTTATCCGCCGAACGGACTCGGGGGGCTTCCCACCACTCCAACGCTCGTGTGGGATACGACAGCGCGCGCGACATCGTGGAGACTGCAGATCGCATATGATTCGACGTTTCTCGTGATTGCATTCGACGACTCTACGATTACCTCACCGGGCAAGCAGGTTGGGCCGCTCCTGAACAACACGACGTATTACTGGCATGTCAGTGCCAGGAATGATTCCGGCACGAACGGGTATTCTCCGTTTCGGAGGTTTACGACACTCTTCCCGCCCGCCGCTCCGACTCTCGTCCGTCCGTACGACGCATCGGTGGATGTGACGACCACTCCGACGTTCATCTGGAGCCAACCCTCGGGCGCAGTCAGCTACCAGTTGCAGGTCTCCCGCGATTCTCTGTTTACGAATTTCTTTTCAAACGATTCCGGGCTGACGGGGACAAGCTGGGTTGTGGGAAGAGCGCTTGCGGTCTACACGAAGTATTTCTGGCGCGTACGCGCGAAGAATACTGCCGGGTGGGGAACATTCTCGCCTCGAGCGAGTTTTCGGACTGGTCGCGTGGGCTCGGCGAACTGGGCAATCCCACTCGCGGTCAGCGAGACCGGCCCGGCGCGCGATACGGTCTATTTCGGAATCAGCCCGCAGGCGACCTTAGGCATCGACCCGGCGCTCGGTGAATACGAGCTTCCACCGATGGCGAACGGATTTTTCGATGTGCGGTTCGTGGACCTCCATGCCCCCTATTTGATCGGTGAAGGGCTCAGAGCCGATTACCTGCCATTCAGCGGTTACACTCAAGTGGACACTTTCAAGGTGAGATTCCAGCCGGGCTCTGGCACCTATCCGATCCGGCTTTCGTGGCAGCCACAGTATATCCGGCAGATCTGCGACAGCCTCGTTCTTACCGATGAATTCGGCGGCATCATCATCCGCAAGCGGATGGACATCGATTCAGCGGTTTCGGTTGCGAATTCGAGCATCTCGTCGCTGCTATTGATACTGCACGGGGCGTTCCCGATTCTCGATGTGAAACCGGCCGTGCGAGGCGTACCCCATGGTTACGTGCTTTCTCAAAACTATCCGAACCCCTTCAACCCTTCGACCAGAATCCGATTTTCTACCGAGCGCTCTTCTCATATCCGGATAACGATCTACGACGTCCTTGGCAGAGAGGTGGCACTCGTTGCGGGCGCTGACTTTTTCCCCGGGATTTATTCTGTCTCATGGTCCGGGTTGAGCGAGCGAGGCGAACATCTGCCGAGCGGAATCTATTATGCGCGGATGGTGGCTGAACCGGCGGGGGCGAATCAGGCCCCTTCAGGCCGGTTTGTGGGAACGATCAAGATGGTGATGTTGAAGTAGTGACCCGCCAAAGTGCCGGAATTTAGATAGTTCCGGTCCTCCCTATTACGGTTTTCCGTAATTGATCTTCGGTGCAGAGATGGGTAGATTTCTGGTGCCAGAAATCGCCCTTTGAGGCTTCAAGCCTATGCAGGGATCAGGCCGGTAGATCCCTGACTTCCTTCCATATATCCTCGAGAGGAATCAACAATGCATTCATGCAAAGCCATACGGCGGGCGCGCGCAGTAGCGACTTGCATCGCCCTAATCGCAATCGTTCAGTCCGCGTGGGCGCAGAACGCTGTGCGTCCCATGGATCAATACCTCATCCAAATGCGGAAGACTATTCCGGCGAAGCTGTCTATCGCCACCGTGCACAGCGATTCGACCACATTTACGGATATCGGCGCGGGACTTTTCCCGGTAGGTCATGGCACGGTCGCGTGGGGGGACTTCGATAATGATGGCGACCTCGATTTGCTGGTGAACGGCATCGGTGTAACCGATACGGCATATCCGCGTTTGACAAAAATCTACCGGAATGATAACGGAACCTTCGTCGATATCGGTGCCCCGCTGGCCGGCGTCAATAATAACAACGGGGGCGCTGTCTGGCTCGACTACGATAACGACGGCCGTCTCGACGTTTTTGTCAATGGCGCCCTGGGCCCAAACCGAAACCAGAATACCGTATCGAAACTCTACCACAATGACGGAGGAGGGATCTTCACGGAGGTCGCAACCCCGTTCACCCCGCTTGCAGGGACCGCGGCTGCAGGGGACTACGATCGCGATGGAAATATCGACCTCCTGATCACGGGTTCGCCGAATGATTGCTGCGACATCCAATCCGACCTCTACCACAATAATGGGGATGGAACATTCACCTTCGTTCCAATGCCCTTGATGGGCGTTTGGGGGGCGTCGTGCGCCTTCGGAGATTATGATAACGATGGAGATCTGGATCTGATCATCACCGGCTTGACGGATAACTACATCGCCGGGAATACGAAGCTGTATCGTAATGAGAACGGGGTCTATCATTGGATGCCGATGGATCTTCCACCGGTGTGGGCATCTTCGGTCGCCTGGGGGGATTACGATAACGACGGCGATCTCGATCTTGCGATCTCGGGAAGGCTTTCGAATGTTTATCCCGAAAGACCAATTACAAGGATTTTCCGGAACGATCACGGACATTTTGTGGAATCCGGAATCCCGATCATCGATGTCGATCTATCGGCTCTTGCATGGGGAGATTTTGATAACGACGGTGATCTTGATTTGGTTATCACCGGCACTCCTGACCTGGGCGCGAGTGTGATCACGAAGGTCTACCGGAATGACGGGAACGGTGTCTTCACCGATATGGACGTGGCCATTCCGGGCACATGGTACAGCTCCGTGGCTTGGGGTGATTACAACGGCGACGGGTATCTTGATCTGGCAATCTCCGGATTCACATTTGGATCCCCCGTTACCCGGATTTACCGAAACAATCTTGGATCCGGCACGTTCTCCGCGAACACATCCCCCGTTTCCCCGGGTAGTCTACAGTCATCCGTCTCGCGGGATACGGTGAGACTCCGGTGGGATCGGTCTACGGATGGCGAGACACCCCAGGCAGGATTGTCGTACAACCTTCGAATCGGTCGGGCTGCGGGAGCTCTGGACATCATGTCGCCGATGGCAGACCTCGCGACGGGATCACAGAAAGTCGTCCGCATCGGAAATGCCGGTGGCAACAATCAGTGGTCAATCCGGCGGCTCTCTACCGGAACATACTCTTGGTCCGTCCAGGCGGTCGACAATGGGTTCGCGGGGTCACAGTTTTCTCCCGAACAGGGCTTCACCGTTGATCTGCATCTCGATACAAATCAGCTCTTCACTGACATCAATGCGCCCCTCAAAGGATTGGCTCACGGCACGGTCGCCTGGGGGGATTACGATAATGATGGCGACCTTGATTTACTGGTGAACGGTTTGGCAAACGATCCCACCGATAATTATACCATTCTCTATCGGAATGACAGCGGTAATTTCATCGACACTCACATCCCGTTTGTAGGGCTTCACAACAATAACGGCGCGGAATGGGCAGACTTTGACAATGACGGCGATCTGGATTTCTTCATCAATGGATCGATGGGGCCGCGCAACCAGAATGCGGTTTCGATTCTGTATCGCAACGACGGCAATGGCCATTTTACCGCGTTGAGGGCGCCCTTCATGCAGCTCGCCGGGACGGCGACGTGGGGCGACTATGATAACGACGGGTACGTCGATCTCCTGGTGACAGGTTCTCCGGACGACGGAGGTTCCATCTTCACGAAGTTGTATCATAACAACAGCGCGCACGCAAGTCCACCTGACAGCGAGGCTCCGTTTACGGAGTCGGCGAACTCATTCGTGGGGGTCTGGGGTGCGTCCTGTGCATTCGGGGATTATGACAACGACGGCGATCTCGACCTTCTCGTGACGGGGCTGACCGACAATCACATTGCGGGGACAACGAGGCTCTATCGCAACGACAACGGCACGTTTGTTGAGGTTCCGACCTCCCTTCCGCCGGTCTGGGCGTCGGCGGTTGCGTGGGCCGATTACGACAATGACGGGGATCTGGACCTCGTAATTTCCGGGCGATTGTCGGACGTCGATCCTCAACGGCCCATCACACGAATCTACCGCAACGACGGAAACGGAGTTTTCACCGACATCCATGCCCCTCTGGTTGATGTCGATCTATCATCGGTCTCCTGGGGAGATTTCGATAATGACGGCGATCTTGACCTCCTGGTCATCGGTTCACCCGATTTTGGAGCTACGGTCATCACAAAGCTCTATCGAAACGACGGCAATAACACGTTCACCGATATGGATATTCCGATTCAAGGCGCATGGTACAGCTCGATCGTTTGGGGAGACTATGATAACGACGGCGATCTTGATTTTGCGCTCAACGGCTGGGATCCCGATGCCCGCACCGCAATCACAAAAATCTTTCGGAACAACCGCGGTGGAAACTCCTTCTCTCCCAACACGCCTCCAACAACCCCCGCAGGATTGGCCTCGTCGGTCAAAGGTTCCGGCTCCGTCGTTCTCAATTGGAAACCGTCGCTCGATGATCAGAGGCCCGCGCAGGCAATTTCCTACAACGTCCGTATCGGCACGGCCCCACGAGCGGATAACATCCTCTCAGCACATTCGGATCTTGCCACGGGTTATCGTCGCGTCCCGCGACTCGGCAACTCGCAATATGACACGACGTACCTGGGGAAGGCACTTTCGCCGGGGGTTTATTATTGGAGCGTGCAGGCGGTCGATAATACATTCACCGGTTCCACATTCTCTGCGGAAAAAACATTCTACATTTCCCCGACCAGCAGGTGGAATCTCATTTCGGTTCCGTTCGATCACTCTGATCTTCGGACCACTTCAGTCTTCCCCGGTGCGGGCTCGAAGGCGTTCTCGTACGCCGGGGGCAAGGGTTATAGTAGTTCGGACGTTCTCCGGCACGGGTTGGGCTACTGGCTGAAACTTCCCGGCGGGCCTGTCGTCATGGAAACGGGCGGCAATCCCAGAATGCTCGACACGATCGATCTCCAGTCGGATTGGAATCTCATCGGATCGATTTCTGCAAGCGTGCCGACAAACGCGCTTCGCCAAATTCCGTCCGGAAATATCATCTCAAACTATTTTGGATTCAATAACGGCTATCAACGGTCGAGCGTCATAGAACCCGGAAAGGGCTACTGGGTAAAAGCGAGAGCGCCTGGAATCCTTATCGTTTCCTCCGCTGGATCGGCGCCGAAGGTGAGCGCCGGAGATCCGGCCGAGGACCTATTGAGCAACACCTCGCAACTTCATTTTGAAGATGCTCTGGGTCAACAGCAATCTCTCTACCTGAACCCCCCGTCGGAGGGGTTATGGGAAATCAACGCCTTCCAGCTTCCTCCCTCACCGCCCGAGGGTGCATTCGATGTCCGGTACGCATCAGGCAGGATGATGGAACGATGGGAAGAAGGAAAATCTCAGGCATTTGTCATCCTCATCGCGACCCCAAACTATCCGGTTACGGTCAGGACGATTGTCGTCCGCGGCTCTCCTGGAATGACCCTCTCGTCTCCGGAAGGAACTTTCCCTCTCAAGGAGGGGAACCCGGTCGTTCTGCGGACTCCCGCCGATCGGATCACTCTCCGCATTGCGGCCGGCGCGGCGCGACCGACCACATTTTCACTCGCCCAGAACTTCCCGAATCCATTTAACCCCACGACCCGTATCGAGTATGCCCTTCCTGTCCAGAGCCGGGTCACGTTAAAGGTGTTCAACACGCTTGGGCAGGTCGTGGCAATCCTCGCGGATGAGGTTCAACAGGCCGGCGTCAAGTCGGTGGAGTTCGATGCCGGCTACCTGCCGACGGGGCTCTACATCTATCGTCTGCAGGCCGGGGGTTTTGTGGGTCTTAGGAAGATGCTGGTTGTCAAATGAGAAGGACAATACACACTTGACATTCTGAAGAGGCGAGCCACGTCCGCCGGGATGCAGGGCGCGGCTCGATTCTTCCTTCTTGGATCAGCAGCTGCGTCGGCATGAGCCGATCCCCTCCCGTAGGACTGCCTTCAATTTCAGTTGAGGTGCGGCGCGACCTTTTCTATCAGGTGGCGTTTGGGAACCGCTCCCACAATCTGCTCGACGACTTGCCCGCCTTTGAATACCAGCAGGGTCGGAATGCTCCGGATGCCGTA
>DASQAZ010000008.1:0-12859 GCA_035635475.1 Bacteroidota bacterium
GACTTCAGGCGATATTTCGACGCGAAGTACATAACCATGAGGACCATCTGCGTATGTCCGCTCGGGAAGGCGTCGCGCTGTGCCACGGCGATAGGGTTTGCGACGTCGTTCGGGATCGATTCGCCTGCGTTGATGAATTGCCGAAGAATATCGGTGATGTAAAGGCCGGGCAATTCCTTCTCGATCGAGTTGAAGGCATGCAGCGTAAATCGCGGGCCGACGGCGGGAAACGCGATATAGCCGAGGTAGGAGAGCATGAATCCGTATGTAAAAGCAAAAATGCCATAGGTGAACCTGTCATAGTCCTTTCTCAGATAGAGCTCGGCCGCAAGAGTTATCATGAGGAGATAATAGCTCACATAGGAGATCTGCAATATCTCGGTCAGCAGGGGCGATGAGAAACGGGAGATCCAGACCGTCGGGTCTGTGCCGAA
Organism: Bacteroidota bacterium; assembly: GCA_035635475.1. Classification (GTDB taxonomy): domain Bacteria; phylum Bacteroidota; class Ignavibacteria; order UBA10030; family SZUA-254; genus VBOC01. The sequence continues at coordinate 435 of DASQAZ010000008.1, forward strand.
GATCGCGCGATCGAGGTTGACCAACGCAGTATCAATGTCCACGCGCCCGAGGGTCTGAATGACGACGTACACCTCCTTGAAGACGAGAAAGATTGCGGCGACAGGATACCAGTCGTGGAGAATCCGGAGCAATCGAAAGTCCGGTTCATTCGAGGCGAACGCCAGAAAAATTATGATGATCCAGAAACCGATGTTCATCGGAACGACGAGTTTCCAGACCGACGCCTGGGGTACGAATAGAACCGCAACCACGGAAAGGGCGGCGGTGAAGGCGATGATCAGCGCGTCGACGGCGCGAACCGATCGAATGAAGGTGGGGTAGGTTATTTGCAAAGAGATCTCATGGAACGGCGATCCATTTCAGCATCAGCGTTGCAAAGGAGAGGAAAATACTTATCCCGACGACATCCTGAAAAGCGGTCTCGAAAGGCCCGGCGGTGAGCGCGGGGTCGAAACCCATATGCTTTGAGATCATCGGAACTGTCGTGCCGACGAGTCCGGACAAATTTACGGATACGAACATTGCGATACCCACCACCAATCCGAATGGCCATTTTCCCTGCCAGATGCCGCCGACGATTCCGATCACAAGCGCGCAGGCGGCTCCTATGATGAGCGTTGTCTGCATCTGCCGCAGCACCGGGTGCCACCAACGATCGAGTGTGACGTGACCGGTAGACATTGCGCGCACGATGATCGCGGCCGACTGGAGGCCGGTATTCCCCGAGATCGCCGAGATGATCGGCATGAACGACGCGAGAAGAATGACCCTGCTCAACGTCGTGTCATAAAAATGAATCACCACCCCTGCCCCGAATTCAATTGCGAGGGTTGTCAACACCCAGGGGAGCCGCAGCACGGCGATCTGGTATGGAGACCTGCGCTCGAGTTCTTCCGCATCGGATCCGACAAGGCGCGCCACATCCTCGCTGTGCTCTTGTTCAATAACGTCCACGATGTCGTCGATCGTGATGCGCCCGACGAGGCGTCCCATCTTGTCGACGACCGGCAATGAGACGAGGTCATATTTCCGGAACATTGCGGCGACCTGCTCCTGGTCCACGTCGGTGCTGACGCTCTTCGCATCGGATTCCATGATCTTGTAGACTCGCTTGTTTGGCGCGTGGAGCACGAGCGATTGCAGCGGCAGCATGCCCACGAGAACCCCCTCCTCATCGGTCACATAGACGTTGTAGATCAGTTGATGTTTCTTCGCCGATGTCCGCACGACCTTGATTGCCTGTTTAACCGTCGAATTCATCGGCACGGCGACATACTCCGCCGCCATGATGCCGCCAGCCGTATCCTCCGGATACTGCATGAGCCGCTGGACCGCTGATGAGTCTTTCGCGGGCATGGCGCGCAATACCTTTTCCGCGACATGCGGGGGCAGTTCGGCTACGAGGTCGGCCGCGTCGTCTGACGCGAGGAGGTCGACGTATAGGGTTATCTTTTCGGAGGGAAGAGACTCGAGAAGCGCGCCGCGCACCTCCGGAAGAAGTTCAAGCAGCACGCTACTGCCGGTCGGGAGGTCGAGCAGGCCAAAAACATATGCCTGGTCTGCCGGTTCGAGCCTGTCGATGATCTCTGCGATGTCCGCCGCATGGAGGTCCGCGAGGATGTTCAGGAGCATCGGGCCGGCCTTGTCGTGGGCCAGCTCGCGGATATCCTCCATCAGCGCATCGTCGACCTCGATCGACTTGTTCCCCCGACGCCGGGGGACGATGATTGCGTCCTCGGTTCTGATGATCTGATCAATGTCCCGTGCGGCCTGGGTCATGCGACAATTCTTTCAATCTGATTCGTCAATTCGACGAACTGATCCGTCGTGAGCTGCTCCGGACGCTTGTCCAGCGCGAGGCTCACTGTCTGCATGATCCGTTCGACAACGGTCTCTTCGTATGGAAGATACTTCAGTCCATTGCGGAGGGTCTTCCGCCGTTTTCCGAACACCGTGCGAACGACTGTTCGAAAAAGCTCGGGGTTTGTACCCGCAGGAAGCCGCTCGTGCAACTCAATATGGACGAGGGTGGACGTGACCTTCGGTTTCGGATAGAAACAATTGGGCGAAACGTTGAACAAAACGCTGGGTTCCCCGTAGAAACGGGCCGCTACTGATAGAATGCCATAATCCTTTCTCCCCGGCTGTGCGACAATCCTGCGGGCGACTTCACGCTGCACCATGATCATCACGTCGCGAATGGCGGCGCGTTCTTCGAAGGCTTTGAAAAGGATGGGGCTCGTGAGATGGTACGGAATGTTGCCGATGATGCGGAGTTTCTTGTGATATCGTTCCTGCCATTCCTTGAGATCGATATCCAGAAAATCCTGATTGACGATCGTGACCTGCGGCGAACCGAATTGCTTCTCCAATTCCCCGACGATACGGCCGTCAATTTCAACGAGGATAAGATTTCTCACCCGCCCCGCAAGCTGGCTTGTCAACGCTCCCCGCCCCGGTCCTATCTCGACGACAACGTCCTCCGGGTGCGGGCGAAAATCACGGATGATATTCCTCGCGATGTTCTCGTCGATGAGGAAGTTTTGTCCGAGGGATTGCCGGGGTTTCGGATAGACCGTTCTCTGCACCGGTCAGTATGGAGGGATCGAGCTGAGATTTCGGGCCGGCGAGTGACCGGCGCTCGTGGCCCGTTGGGGTGGTTGTGGCAACTGCGGCATCCTTCAGGGTTTCTTGAATAGTTTCTTCAAACCCTCTTCGGCCTTCTTCTTGAGCTCATCTTCCAGCTTTTGCTTCCCTTCATTTCCCTTTTGCTCAACGGCTTTCTTCACCAGATCTTCTGCGGACATATTCAGCTTGAGCACTGGCTCATTGGTCATCCCGGTCACCAGGAAATTTAAGTTGATGCGGCCATCCTTGTCCTTGAGAAGATCGGCCAACTGTTCGCCGATCCCGGGGAGTTTGAGCCGGTCCGAAACGTCGCCAGGCAGCTTCACGGTCAGATTGTAGTCCATAGAACCGTCAAGTCCCTGAGAACCGTCGAGCAGAAGACCCGTGGTTCCGGCATCGACCCTGAGGTCCTTCACGGCCAGGCGGCCATTCTGGATTGAGAAAGTATTCGTCCAGTTTTTGAAGGGCAGTTCGCGCAGATTGTCGAGACTGGTGACGTCGGCGAGTTTTTGCAAGAGCGGAAATCCGGCAAGCTTCCCGTCTAGAATATGCACCGCCCCGTTTCCGAGCAGTGATTGCGTGTTGATTCCGAGCGTATCATTGAGATCGCCCTTCAGCTTTGTATTCATCGACAGGTTACCCGACAGGTACTTGCCGAACGACGTAAAGCTGGGCAGCAGATCATTTGATTCAACATTGGTAATATTGAGATCAAGATCGAAGGGCCGCTTGTTCTGCTGGCTGAGGTCCAGCGTGCCCTGGGTCTGAATGTCCCCCTGAAATGCCCGTGTGGTGAATTTCTTCAACGTGATTTTTCCGTTCGAAATTGAGGCCGAGCCGCGTGCATCGGTGAATGTAAACTTGTCGGTAACCAGCTTGTCGATCGCCACGGTCGCGTCGATGTCGATTCCCGGCAGAATCCCGGCGGGGGATTCGGACTTTTTGCTACCCTGCGGACTCGAAGGACCGGACGGGGATTCAGACATGAGATCGGCTGTCCGGAGTTGCTTCGAGACAAGCGTCACGGTCGCGGCCGGCTTCCCCGCCGACTTAGCGGCATCCTCCATTACCATCCCCAGATAATTCTTCAGGATGAATGACAGGTTCAGGTCAGACTCGCCGACATTCATGGCAAGCTGCCTGGACTGAATCACCTGGTTATTGAACGTGATGGTGCCATTTAAATTCCGAAGCGGCGCTTTCGAGGCAGCGGACCGGATGGCAACATCCTGAAAATTGATCGAACCGTTGGCCTTGATGCTCTGGGGAGTCTTCGGTTTTCCCTCGATCGCAACGGCCGATTTCATCAACCCGCGAACTTCGGTCCCTTGTTCAAGGGGATAGAACTCCTTGACTTCATCCAGGTTTACCGATCCGTTTAATGACAGGTTGACAAACGGATCGTCGAAGTTGGACATGCGCATCTTCCCCGTGATTGTATTGGTCCCGATTCTTGCCGACAGCTTGTCGATGGCGAAACTTCCGCCGCCCTTCGCTCCGACCGGCCCCGCCGGTTTCTCGAATGTTCCGGAGAGATTGATATCTCCTATCGACTTGGGGAGCGACGCATACTGAATCGAGCCGTTCGACACTGTGAACGAACCCGATGTGGAGGGATTCATAGTCTCGCTCGAAGCGCCTGCCATCATCACAGAGAATCCAATCTCGCCCGTTCCTGAAACGCCGGCCGCTTTCTTGAGCATCTCCGCCGGAACCAGGGACAGAAGCTGTGTCATCTGCACGCCTTTGGACACAAGGCGGATATCCATCTCGTTCGACACCTGCTGGAGCTTGGAGATGCTCCCGGAGAGAGTCAGCGGAAGCTCTTTCACTTTGATTGCAATATTTCCAAATCGCAAGACGTCGGAATCGAACTGATAGTCGACCGATCCTTGAGCGGTTACAGGCTGGTTGGTGAGGTACCATGATGAGAGCGTGCCATAGCTGAATTTATCGATCGATGCAATCTCATCGAGGTGAAATGCGTTTTCACCGGGTTTCGAGGCAGCCCTCAAGGTCGCGTTCAATCCGGTCATCGCGATCCGGCTGTCAAACTTCCGGTCGGTATAGGTAAGCTCCCCATCCTTAATTTGGAGATCGGAGAGCAGCAATGCTCCCGCCTGCCCCCGTTCCTGGCTTGTTCCGGTGTGGTCCCCGGTTTCCGGTTCGTTGCCGGAGAAGTTCTTTACTCCATCCTTGGTCACTTCGAGGTAGATCACGGGGCGATCGAGGATGATCTGATTGATATCGACCCGGCTGCCGAGGAGCGGGAGGATTTTTACGTCAAGCGTCAGATGATCGAGAGAGAGGAATTCCTCCCGCTCGAATCCTCTGTTCTTTTGGTTGGAAATAGCGAGTCCGTCTATCGAGACACCCAGGGCCGGGAAGATCGTGAAGGAGATGTCTCTGACCGCGACCGCCCGGTGCGTGGATTGTTCGATCTGGGGAATGATCAGAGTTTTCAGCCGGTCGCTCGTAAAGTAGAGCTTTGCAAAGACGATCGCGGCGGTGAGTAGCACGACCGGTATCGCGAGCACGATCAGCCATATTTTTGCGGTCCTGTTAAGGGCCACTCTTGCTCCTTATGATGAACGTTGGGACTTGCCTCAAAAAATATACCGAAATGAGGAGAGAATTTCAATGAATCAGGAGGAGCAGAGCGGATGCCATCCGGCGCTCCTGCGTGCCGGTGTGAGTTCGAATGGGATTCGGGATCATGGATGCAGTCCGTGCTCGGTCCTTCGCGGAGCATGCGGGACCTCGAAAATGTTCGATTTCAGGCGGCAGGAGAATGTTATTGACAATATGCTCCCGTTTCTGTATATTCGTTTCACGTTATTTTTGGCCATCTCACACTGTCTGAAAGGAGTTCGTTCATGGCGGATATCTCGCTCGATGCTTTAGGAATGGTCGAGACCAAAGGACTGGTCGGCTCAATCGAAGCTGCCGATGCGATGGTGAAGGCGGCGAAGGTTACGCTGATCGGGAAGGAAGTAATCGGCGGCGGTTATGTCACCGTCATGGTCCGCGGCGATGTCGGTGCTGTAAAAGCGGCGACCGACGCAGGCGCCGCGGCGGCCCAGAGAGTCGGCGAACTCGTCTCAGTCCACGTCATTCCACGCCCGCATATGGATGTGGAAATGATTCTCCCCAAACGCTCGCAAGCAAAGTAAAGCACCCCTTTAGAGGAATCAATGCTTGAGTATGCCCTCGGGCTGATCGAAACGCGGGGACTCGTCGGTGCGATCGAAGCGGCCGATGCTGCCACGAAAGCGGCCGATGTGACTCTGGTCGGTAAGGAGCGGGCAGACGCAGGCCTCATGACTATTAAATTGAAGGGGGATGTGGCGGCGGTTCGCGCCGCAGTCGACGCGGGAGCAGCGGCGGCGCAGCGGGTTGGGGAGCTCGTATCGGCGCATGTCATCCCTCGTCCGGACGACGAGACGGAGATTCTCATCTATCCTCCCCCGTGGCAGACCAAGGAGAAACCGGCCGCGCAACAAGAGCGTGCGCCCCGGCGTCATCCCAGGGCCCGTAAAGAACCATCAGTCAGGGAGCAGATGCCCGAGGCGGAGCCGGAGACCCGGGAGCCGGAAGCGCCTGCCGATCAGGCGATGGTCATGAGTGAGGATGCAGAGACTTACCGTCAACAGCTCAGAAGTATGACGGTACACGAACTCCGGAGGTATGCCCGCAGCGTCAAAGGACTTCCCATTCACGGTCGGGAGATTTCCCGGGCGAACCGGGAAGAGCTCATCGACCAGTTAATTGCCGTAAAATTTCCGAAATAACATCCTGCTATCCAAAGAACTCCACCCGGCGTAACCCGGTGGAGTTTTTTTTAGGTGATGGAGAATAAACGATACCATATCGTCATCGCTTCGATCATCTTTGCGATCGTCACCTGGAGTTCCGTTAACCTTAGAAACGAATTCACGGTCGCGCTGCGGATACCGGTGATCCTCGATGATATTCGGGCCGGTGTGGCTCTCAAATATCCGGTGCCGAAGACTGTGACTGCTCATTTCAAGGGAACCGGCTGGGCGCTTGCCGGCCTCTACTTCTCGCCGGACATCAAATACTACATCGATGTGCCGTCGCTCAGGCCGGAAAGCTTCATCGTGACTGGGCGGGATCTTATGGAGCATGTCAAGCTTCCGGTCACCCTCCAGGTGGTCGACGTGCAGCCCGAAACCCTGATCCTTGCCCTCGGCGAATACAAAGAGAAATCTGTTCCGCTCATTCCCCACGTTACTCTTGATTACCGCGAAGGTTTCGGCAAGGTGGGGCCGATGCGCCTCGTTCCAGAGAGCGTCGGGATCGGAGGGACGAAGAACATTGTTGCGAGTATCGCGGAATGGCCGACGATCTACAGGAAATTCGAGAACGTTCGCTCGGATATCGACGTTGACCTTCCGCTTGAGGAGCCGCAAAATTACGCCGTTCAGTTGTCCCGGGCGAGCGTACGATTGCACGTCAGCGTTCAGCCGTTCGCCGAAAAGACATTTGCCGGCATTCGTGTTACCGCTACCGGAGCCCCGGCCGGGAGGGAAGTTGTTTTCATTCCATCCCGAATGGATATCATCGTGCGGGGAGGCATCGAACAGCTCAGCAGGATATCGAGCTCCGACTTCCAGGCGACGGTCGATTACCAGAGCCTGGTGGAGGATTCATCCGGAGCTGCCATGCCGAGTGTCACGGCGCCTGCCGATGTGAAAGTCATCTCCCGCAAGCCCGAGCGGCTTCAGTTCATCATCCGGAAAAGAATGTAACTAGCGGCGTCAATGCGCCTTTCAATTAACATCGACCATATCGCCACCCTGCGTAACGCCAGAGGGGGCACGGACCCCGATCCAGCCGAGGCGGCCCGCGTTGTCGAGCGCGCGGGGGCCGACGGCATCGTGTGCCACCTGCGGGAAGACCGCCGGCACATCCGCGATGAGGACGTGCGGGCCCTGCGAAAAACAGTCACAACGAAGCTCGATCTGGAGATGGCGGCAACAAAAGAAATCGTCCGGATCGCCCTTCGGGTTCAGCCTGAACTTGCCACGCTTGTTCCGGAAAAGCGGAAGGAGCTCACGACGGAAGGCGGTTTGGATGTTGTGCGCCACAGGAAGCCGCTCGCGAAAGCGATTAGCGACCTCCACGGTAAGAAGATTGCGGTGAGTTTATTTGTGGACCCGTCGGCCGGGCAGGTCAGGGCCGCGAAAGAGATCGGGGCGGAGATGATCGAAATCCATACGGGTGAATACGCCAACGCACGCACAGAGAGGGAACGGGGGAAGCATCTCAGGCGGATTCAGGAAATTGCAGTTCTTGCACGATCAATCGGACTTGGGGTCAACGCCGGACACGGGCTTGATTATGGTAACACCTCACCCATCGCCGCAATCCGGGAGATCGAGGAAGTAAGCATCGGGCACGCGGTTATCGTCCGCGCGATCAGCGTCGGGCTGGAGAACGCGGTGCGGGAAATGGTTGCTCTGGTACGAGGGGGTGACGCCGGGGGACAGGGGAGCCTGTTCGAAGGCGATGATTTGCTTGAAGGGGGCGACCTGACTTGATGGGAGTTATCTGCCCCGGGGGGTTAACTTACTTAGCCGCGGCGACCTGGTTCACCGGGGGAGAGAGCGACTCCCCAACACAATGGACCTAGTGACGCTGCTCTAGTTTGCGAATCTCGTCCCGCAGTTGCGCCGCCCGTTCGTAATCTTCTCTTTCGATGGAATCCTTGAGCGCCGCGCGGAGAGCCTCCATCTTCGTCAATTTCACTTCTTTCCCCTTCGGGGGATTGCCCGAGTCGGGTGCCTCCGACTCTTCGGCTTCCGGCAGGAACGCAGCTTCATCCATGACCTTATCCGAGACGTAAATCGGGACTCCGAATCGGACCGCAAGTGCTATTGCGTCGCTCGGACGCGCGTCAATTTCCTGGCTGTCGAGGCTCAACTTTGCATAGAAGGTGCCGTCACGCAGCTCGCTGATGGTAATTTCCGACAGATCCGCTCCGACAGACTCGAGAATGTTTTTCATGAGGTCGTGCGTGAGAGGCCGCGGAGGCTTGATCCCTTCCATTTCGAGGGCGATCGACTGTGCCTCGAATGCGCCGATAATGATGGGAAGACGGCGATTACCGTTCACTTCTTTAAGTATAAGCGCGTAGGCTCCACCGCTTGCGGGGCTCGTCGACAGACCTAAGATATCCACCTGAATCTTTTCCACGATCTCTCCTACAGATTTACTTTCCGAGAACCCGCTTTAATTCTTCTGTGAGCGCCGGGAGAATTTCAAAAACATCGCCGACTACTCCGTAATCCGCCACCTGAAATATCGGAGCGTCCTTATCCTTGTTGATAGCTACAATATACTTAGAAGAAGACATTCCCGCAAGGTGCTGCACGGCTCCGGAGATTCCGCACGCGATATAAAGCGTCGGCGAGACTGTTTTTCCCGTTTGACCGACCTGCTCGTCGTGCGGGCGCCAGCCGGCGTCAACGACTGCGCGCGACGCTCCGACTGCGGCACCGAGCACATCGGCAAGTTTTTCAATGAGATGGAAATTTTCCGGACCCTTCAGTCCGCGGCCTCCGGAAACGATGATGCTCGCTTCGGTGACATCCGGCCGGCCTTCGGCAATTTTCACCTGCGTGGCCCGCACGTCGAAATCAGCATCCTGAAGCTCGACCGGGAGCGCTTCCGGACTGGCTGCAGCGCCATTTGTCGGTGCAGCGGTGAACACATTGGGCCGAAGCGTAAAGACCTTCGTGGAGGATGTGACCCGAACATCTATCAGAGCCTTCCCGGCATACACGGGCCGGGTCGCAACGATCTCACCATTGTCAACTTTCAGTGCGACGCAATCAGCCGCTACCCCCGCCTCGAGTTTCCCCGCAACACGAGGGGAGAGATCCTTCCCCATCTGGCTGGCGGGAAAAAGCAGGACTCCCGCCCCTTCGCGCTTTGCGACTTCTGCCACAATTTTTGAATAGGCCCGTGTCGAGTAGAGCCGTAGGCGGGCATCCTGGACGGTGATGACCCTCTGGGCGCCGAATCCCCCGAGCGATCGAGCAATCCCGGTGACCTCATGGCCTACAACAAGAGTTACGAATTCCGCGCCAAGCTGATCGGCAAGGCGGCGGCCGGCCTGCGTGACCTCATACGCAGCCTTTTTAAATTTACCTTCCCGCTGCTCGGCGAATGCGAGGACTTTCATCAAATTACCTTGGCTTCTTCGTGCAGGAGTCTGACGAGCTCGGGTACGGCGCCGGCTCCCGTTCCGACAATCTTCCCCGGCTGCTTCGGCGGCGGTTTGTGCATCGCCAGTGTCTCCACTTTTGGCGGAACGGGCTTCGGCTGTCGCTCTTCGATGGGTTTCGATTTCGCCGACATGATCCCTTTCAGCGACGGATACCGCGGCTCGTTCAGTCCTTTTTGAGCCGCGATGACGAGCGGAAACTTCGACTCGACGACCTCGTGGCCGCCTTCAATTTCGCGTTCGCAGATGACCGATCCATCGCGATGTTCGATCTTGACGACAACCGAAACCGACGGGAGACCCAGAAATTCCGCGACCAGGCCGGGCACCTGCTCGTTGTAGTAATCGATCGATTGTTTGCCGAACAGAATGCAATCGGCGGATTGCGTGCGCAACTCGTCGGCTATTGCGGCTGCGACGGAGTAGGAATCCCGTACGGATCCATCCTTCAGGAGAATTGCCTTGTCGATTCCCATTGCCAGCGATTTGCGCAGGGTTTCCTTGTGTGCATCTGTGCCGAGCGACAGCGCGATGGTTTCACCGCCGAATTTTTCCTTCAACTGAAGCGCCGCTTCGATTGCAAATTCATCGTAGGGATTGAGCATGTAATTTACCCCCGTAGGGTCGATCGTCCGGCCGTCTGCCGCGATCTTCACTTTTGTCTCAGTGTCGGGGACATGGTTAACACACACTACAATTTTCATATTCTTTTCCACTCCGTCGATGATCGTCCGCACAGAAAAACGGTCAGGTTGTCTTTTTCACCCCGAATATAGGCACTCCGTTGCGAAAACGCAAGATTCCTACTTGCTAATCGAACCGAAAATCGGTACATTTTTTCGTATTCCGTCTCCATCCCGCTCGATCACAATGCAGATGCCAGGCCAGGAACCAGGAGCAAAAAAGTTCATGACGCTCGAACGGTTTATCAACGAGCAGGAGCGTCAATACGCGAACGCAACGGGAGATTTTTCCGGCCTCCTGCACGACCTCTCGCTCGCCGCAAAACTTGTGTGGCGCGAGGTTTGCAAAGCCGGACTCGTGAACATCCTGGGCGCTACCGACCGGATGAACGTGAGCGGCGATGTGGTGAAAAAACTCGATGAATTCGCCGATGAGACGATCTATAAGGCGATGGACCATGGCGGTCATCTTTGCGTGATGGCGTCGGAGGAAAATGAGGACATCCTTCACATTCCCGATCAGTATCCGGATGGAAAGTATGTGCTGCTCTACGATCCGCTGGACGGTTCCTCGAACATCGATGCGAACATTACCATCGGCTCCATTTTCAGCGTCTATCGCCGGTTATCAAAACGTGGGAAGGGCACGCTTCAGGATTGCCTCCAACCCGGCTACAAGCAGGTTGCCGCAGGATATATTATCTACGGCTCCAGCACGATGTTTGTCTACTCGACCGGACAGGGCGTGCACGGGTTCACGCTTGATCCTACAGTCGGTGAGTTTCTCCTCTCGCATGAAAATATTCGAATCCCCAAAAGGGGAAAGATCTACAGCCTCAACGAGGGGAATTTTTGCAACTGGGAGGGCGGGGTTCAGCGCTATATTCAATACCTCAAGGAGCAGGATAAGGCGAGCGATCGCCCCTACTCGCTGCGCTACATCGGCACAATGGTGGGAGATTCACACCGGACGCTGCTCTACGGGGGGATCTTCGCCTACCCGGGAGACCTGAAAAATCCCAAGGGAAAGCTGAGATTGATGTACGAATGTAACCCTATCGCATTCATCATCGAGCAGGCAGGCGGACGGTCGAGCGATGGGAAGCAGAGTATCCTCCGTGTTAAGCCGACCGCGCTTCACGAGCACACGCCGTTCTTCCTCGGGAGCGAAGAAGACGTGAAGCTGTGCGAGGAATTCCTGCAGGGGAAGCGGTAAGAAAGGACAGTTCGGGCGCCGGGTCGGCAGCGCTTGACCCCGCGGTCTCGCATCTCTTCTCCGCTTTGCGAATCGAATGGGAGTTTACCACGAGTACCGGATCGTGTACGTGATTACCTTTTCGCTATCCTTCCCGATCGTCACCGGAAACTTGATCGTGCTCTGATCGACCTTTGTCCATTCGACGTTACTCTTCGTAATCTCCCACTGGTTCCAGCGCCACGGGTGTTCGTATACCTGAACCGTGACGGACTCCGATTTATGGTTTCTGACCTTGATCTGAATTGTTTCCTCTACATTGTGCCCCGAAATTGAGGACTTGAAATCAGTCTGCGCCCTTTCGCCGACGAGATCGAAGGCATTACCGAGGTATAATTTCAGTTCTTCATCTTTCGGTGTGTGATCAATTTGATCCTCGCCGATGAACTGTTCTTTCCCGTCCACATCGCGTTTGTACACACGCACTTTTCCCTTCGGGAGCGGAATCCCAAGGCCTGATTTTTCATCGTTCTTGAACGTGATGAATACGCCGACCTTTGAATTCGACTGTTGGCCGAAGCTTTCCTGGTTGCGATACGAATAGTTGTTGTACCATCCCCGCCACTGATCGGAGAGCCCGTCGTAAATAAAGACCTTCTTCGAAGA
>DASQAZ010000009.1:0-6024 GCA_035635475.1 Bacteroidota bacterium
GTTGTGCATCGTGATGTTAAACCGGAAAACATCATGATCCGCAAGGATGGGATTGCGCAGATCATGGACTTCGGTCTGGCGAAGCTTCGAGCGGGGCGGGCGACCAGGCTGACAAAACAGGGAAGTACGGTCGGGACTCTTGGTTATATGTCTCCGGAGCAGGTTCAGGGTCTCGACGTTGATCATCGATCCGACATTTTCTCCCTCGGGGTCGTGCTCTACGAGCTCTTCACCGGCCAAATGCCGTTCAGAGGCGTGCATGAGACCGCACTGATGTATGAGATTGTTAACACTGATCCCGCTCCTATGGCAACGATCAAACCTGAGATCGATCCGAACCTCGATGCGATCGTCCTTGATTGTTTAGACAAGGACCCTAAGGAGCGATGTCAGTCGGCTGCTGAGGTGGCCAGGGACTTGCGGCGGGTGAAACGAGAATCGAGCCGCCAGCGCGCAAGTCAAATTACCGGTTCGCAAAAAGTGTATCAACCTTCGGTTCGGCTCTCATCGGCAGACCCTTCGGAGAGCGACAAGCGACCGCCTCTTGCGTGGATCGCGGTGACTGCCGTTTTCTTCCTAGCGAGCTTGACGCTCGCCATTATTCACTTCCGCGGAGCCCCCCACGAGGTACGGACGTATCGCTCTTCGCTTCTCGCGCCCGACAAAGTATCATTTGTTTCAGAGGGTGGAGGCCATCTCGCGCTCTCACCCGATGGCCGCACTCTGGCGTTCGTAGCAAGAGACTCTACAGGCAGAACGCTGATCTGGGTTCGATTGTTGAATGCCATCTCCGGCCGGTCGCTGGGTGGAACAGACGGAGCCCAGTATCCTTTCTGGTCCCCGGACAGCCGCTTCATTGGTTTTTTCTCCGGCGGTAAATTGAAAAAGATCGAGGCCTCCGGTGGACCGCCTCAAATCATTTGCGATGCCGGCTGGGGCCGGGGAGGGACATGGAATCAGAATGATGTTATTGTATTCTCCTCCTCAACAGTTGGACCCCTATCGCGCGTTTCCGCTGCCGGTGGATTGGCAATCGCTGTAACGAAGTTTGATACATCGAGGTCGGAAACCAGTCACCGATGGCCCTACTTCTTACCGGACGGCATGCACTTCGTTTTCCTCTCCCGAGCCGTGGGCGAAGAAACTGATGCGATGACTCTTGGCTCGCTTGACTCGACAGAGAAAAGCAATATTATTCTGCGTGCCACCTCAAATATGACATACGCCGCAGGATTCCTGCTTTTCATTCGTGATCAGTCCTTAGTGGCGCAGCCTTTCGATGCAGCCCATCTTCAAATAACCGGCGATGCCTTTCCGATCGCGGAGCAGGTTGAATACAACGCCTCGTTCAGCAGAGCGAACTTCTCCGCCTCTGACAATGGCGCGCTCGTTTATCAAACGGGCGTTGCCCGTGGTGACAGAGAATTAGTGTGGATCGACCGCAGCGGCAAACGACTCGGCCCTGTCAGTAAGGCGGGGGATTTCACGGATGTTCGGCTCTCACCGGACGGGAGGCGCGTCGCGGTTGCGCTCTTCGATCCTCGAACGCGCAGGAGTGATATCTGGCTCTATGAATTAGCACGCGACCTTTGGACCCGATTTACATTCGAGCCGGTGATCCATCGGTTCCCGGTGTGGTCTCCTGACGGCACCCGGCTCGCTTTCAGCGCAAACCGAAAAGGGCACATGGACATTTATCAAAAGTCGTCGAGCGGTGCGGGGGGCGAAGAAAGCCTTCTGGAATCAAATCTTGACAAGGTGCCGACCGACTGGTCGTCGGATGGGAAGTCCCTTGCATATCACACCCTGGGAGATCCGAAGACAAAGGCTGATTCATGGATCCTCCCACTTGCTTCCGGAAAGTCTGGCGGAGAGCGGGAGCCTTTTCTGATATTGCAAACGGTGTTCAGCGAGGGTGGAGGGGCTGCATTCTCACCGGATGGAAAATGGATCGCATACCAATCGGATGAATCCGGGAAAGAGCAGGTCTATGTGCGGTCAGTTGGGGGATCTGGCGGAAAATGGCAGATATCGACGGCGGGAGGCACACGGCCGCATTGGCGCCGCGATGGAAAGGAGCTCTTCTACCTCTCAGATGATAACAACCTGACAGCAGCGGAAGTGAAGGCAGCCTATCCATTATTCGACGTCGGCACTATTCGCCCGCTATTCAAAGTCAACGCAGCGACAACTATAGGCAATATCGCTCCGACAGGCGGCACTGCGTATGATGTCACAGGCGATGGCCAACGCTTCCTTGTGAACATCTTTAATGAGCACGGACCAGCTTCGCCGATCACGCTTGTGGTCGGCTGGGATGAGGAGTTGAAGAAACGATGATCGTGTCCGCCATGCCAGGTCGTACGGGCTCCTGACGGATGAGAGCCTTCGCGCTGGCCATGCTGCCGCTTACTGCAACTCTATCCGCCTCCGCCCCTCAGGCCGACGTGGTTTTCACGCACGGGAAGGTATACACCGTCGATCACGCCCATCCCCATGCCGAAGCCATCGCAGTCCGCGACGGAAGAATACTTGCCGTGGGCTCGGAGCAAGAGATCAAACCCCACATTGGTCCGTCGACAACCATCGTTAACATCCAGGGAAAGCTCATCCTCCCCGGGTTTATTGACGATCACACACATTTCATCAGCGGAGGGTTTCAATTGGGGAGCGTCAATCTGCGGTATGCAGGCGATGAGAACGCCTTCGCAACGATCATTAATGAACGCGCGGAAAAATATCCCGACCGATGGATCACGGGCGGCGATTGGGACCATGATCGTTGGAGGGGCGGCCGTCTTCCGACAAAGGAGCTCATCGACAAATTTACGCCAAAGACACCCGTCTTCGTCAACCGTTACGATGGCCATATGTCTCTGGCGAACAGCTATGCGCTGAAACTCGCCGGGGTCACGAAAGCGACTGCTGATCCGCCGGGCGGGATGGTCGTAAAGGATTCGAAAACGGGGGAGCCGACAGGTATTCTCAAAGATGGGGCGATGGACTATGTGTATAAGATAATTCCGGACCCTGGCGAAGGCGAAATGATGGAGGCAGCAGAGCTCGCCCTCGCCGAGGCGAGAAAGAACGGATTGACTAGCATCCAGGATATGTCGACACCTGCACATCTGCGGATGTATCAGAAGCTGAAGAACGCCGGCAGGCTGACGGCGCGCTTTTATTCCCGCCTACCGATCGACCAATGGGAACATCTGATCGGCACGGGCATTCGCGTTCCGTTCGGGGATGAGTGGATCAGGATCGGATCATTGAAGGCGTTTGCCGACGGGTCGCTCGGCTCAACCACTGCGCTCATGTTCGAACCATTTACATCGGATCCCACGACACACGGTCTGGCAACCGATTATGTTCAGGATGGCCGGCTGGAAAAATGGGCGCTGGCCGCCGACAGCTCCGGGCTCCAGCTCTCAATCCATGCGATCGGCGACAGCGCAATCAGTCTGATGCTCGATCTTTTCGAGAAAATAGTGAGGAAGAATCCGGTGTGGGACCGCCGGTTCCGTATCGAACATGCTCAGCACGTCAGTCCCCGCGACTTCAGGCGCTTCGCGCAAATGGGGGTGATCGCATCGGCCCAGCCGTATCACGCCATCGACGACGGGCGGTGGGCGGAGTCGCGCATCGGGCATGAGCGCTGCAAGACGAGCTACGCATTCCGGACATTCCTCGATATCCATGTTAAGCTTTGCTTTGGCAGTGACTGGACTGTCGCGCCGCTCAATCCTCTGCTCGGAATTTACGCCGCCGTCACGCGCCGGACGCTCGACGACGCCCACCCCGGCGGCTGGTTTCCCGAACAGAAAATCACGGTGCCGGAAGCGATCGAAGCCTACACGATCAATAACGCCTACGCAGCGTTCGAGGAGGCGGAAAAGGGTTCGATCTCGCCGGGAAAGCTGGCGGATTTCGTCGTTCTTTCCGATGATATACTCACCATCGATCCTGTAAAGATAGAGAAGGTTACCGTTGATATGACTATCCTCGGTGGGAAGATAATCTATGAACGGAGATAATCTATCAATGGAGATAGTCTATCAACGGCGTCAGCCTGCCAACCCTGAAATTTCATAACTTCACTGGCAGTGCCCAACCATAACGCACACCTGATAGTTTCGACTCCGGGACGCATCTGCCTGTTCGGTGAGCATCAGGATTATCTGGAACTCCCCGTCATATCGTGCGCGATCTCGCTTCGCGTGAACATCGACGCCGTGCCGCTTGCCGGTCCGAAGATCGTTATTCACACGCTCCCCGCCGGCCGCGACTGGACTATTCAACTCGACGCACCCGTCAAGTATGAGGCCGAGCGGGATTTCTTTCGAAGCGGTCTTAAAGTTCTGCAAGACGCGGGGTTGACTTTTTCGAAGGGTTTCGAATGCACAGTTGAGGGAACAATTCCTATCCGCGCGGGGGCCTCCAGCTCATCGGCGATGATCGTTTCATGGATCAACCTTCTCGCCCGGGAAAGCGATCAGCAGAAGGAACTTTCTCCGGAGGAATGTGCGATCCTGGCGCATGTCGCTGAAGTTCTTGAGTTCGACGGGGCCGGAGGGAGAATGGACCAATACGCAACGGCTCTTGGCGGAGTTCTCTTCCAGAGTTATCATCCCTGCATCCAGGTCGATAAGCTTACGCCGGATTTTGGAGCATTCGTACTTGGAGACTCGGGCGAGCCGAAGGATACCCAGAGAGTCCTATCGAAGGTAAAGAACCGTGTGCTGTCGCTCGTGCGGCGTATTTCATCACGCCACCCTGACTTCTCTCTTCAGACTGTGATGCGGGAGGATCTCGACCGCTATGTGGGAGAGTTTGATGCTTCGGACAAATCGATCTTGCTCGCTACAATTCGAAACCGGGACATTACGCTCAATGCTCGCACGCTCCTCACCGCTTCGTCGCTCGATGAGCGCACGTTCGGCAACTTGCTCAATGAACACCAATCGATCCTCCGGGGCGCTCTCGAAATTTCAACGCCAAAGATAGATCGAATGCTCGATGCTTCACTCGCAGCCGGGGCGTTCGGGGGCAAGATCAACGGCTCCGGTGGAGGGGGATCGATGTTCGTCTATGCTCCAAGGGATCCGGAGATTGTTGCCGAAGCAATTAAGATGGTTGGAGGAAAGCCGTATATCGTCCATGTTGATGGTGGAACGCGTGTTGAATGATCGTTCCGATGGTTCGGCGGAAATTCTAACTATCCTCTCCCTCATCGTGTTCATCGCTCTGATCTCCTCCGGGGCTGTGATCGCACGTAAATCTCATTCGACCCAGGACTCTACGAACTACTTGAAGCCGCCCGCAGTCATTCCGCAGCCTGTCAAGTTGGAGCTCAAAGACGGAAGCTTCCACATCGACTCCCTCACCAGGATCGTTGGCTCACCGGCGGACAAACAAACCAGGGCAGTCGCCGAGTCCCTCGCGGGTAGATTACGCACAACGACCGGATTTCCTCTCCCGGTCGTCGCCGGAAAAAGAAAACCGGGATCGAACGTTATTTCTCTCATCCGCATGCCCGTAAAGGGACTTCCGCCCGAAGGATACCGGCTTTCTATTACAGCCGGCGGTGTTCGAATCACCGGTGGGGATGGGGCCGGGCTGTTCTACGGCGTTCAAACCTTCCTTCAACTTCTCCCGCCGGAAGTTTTTGCCCGGGAGGTGAGGCAGGATGTGTCATGGACAATCCCGGCTGTTGCGATCGTGGACTGGCCTCGTTTTCCCTGGCGGGGACTGCACCTTGATGTCTCGAGGCATTACTTTCCAAAGGAGTTTGTCAAAAGGTATATCGATTATTTATCGATGTACAAGATGAACACCTTTCATTGGCATCTCACGGATGATCAGGGTTGGAGGATAGAGATCAACAAATATCCGAGGCTTACCGGGTTCGGTGCATGGCGGAACGGTTCGATGGTTGGTCCTTACAGCGATATGAAGTTCGATACCATCCGCTATGGCGGCTATTACACCCAGGACGATATCAAGGAAATCGTCGCCTACGCAAAG
>DASQAZ010000010.1:0-7095 GCA_035635475.1 Bacteroidota bacterium
GTGATGTCCTGAATCATGTCGGGCGGGCCGCCGGGCCAGTTCGCGTTCGTAAACGAAACGTAGAACATGAGAAAATCGAGCTGCGTGGGATCGCGAAGGTAATTCCCGCGGCTATCCACATATCTCCCCGTAGACCAATCAACGTAGACCCCCGCTTCGAGCGCCATCATGGTATCGAGGTGGCGCCGGTACGCTTCTTCGGTATGGGAATACGTGAATGGCTGGTATTGGAGCGGTCCCAGGATGTGTGCCCGTCTTTCAATAGCGGCAACGACGCAGGGATAATAGGGAATGGCAACAACTTTAATGTCGGGACTTCGGGGATCGGCTAAATTGTGCTGGGCGACTGCCATAACGATGGTGAGGCAGTCCCGCGTGGACCACTTCTCGGGGGGTTCCTGAACAACATCCTCGAAATCGTTTTTTCCAAAGTAAAAACAGCCGCTCAGGATGAAGACGACAAGCCAGGGTAACGCACCGCCCATTTTTTTAGAAGCCCGCATGACGCAGGTCCCGGTTTGCCTAGGCCTTCGATTTTCCCGGATGGAGTTTCTTCCACATCGCGTCGGTCAACTCCTTCAGCCCCTCGCCTGTCACGGAAGAGATCGGAATCACCGGAGCGCCGCGCTTTAATGAAACCTTTTTCAGTTTTTTTCTCAGATCGTCATCCGCAAGGTCCATTTTTGTGATCGCGACGATCTGGGGCTTCTTCGCCAGCTCGGCCCTGAAGGATCGAAGTTCTTCGAGCAACACTTTGTACTGATCCTTCGGTTTCTCGCTCGTTGATTCGATCAGGAAGACAAGGACTCGTGTGCGCTCGATGTGGCGGAGGAACTGGATGCCAAGGCCCTTTCCCGCGTGGGCGCCTTTTATAAGCCCCGGCATGTCCGCCACGACAAAACTCTGGTACTCTGCGTACCGGACGAGGCCCAGATTGGGCACGAGCGTTGTGAACGGATAATCTGCGATCTTCGGTTTTGCCGCCGAGATTCGGGAAATGAGCGTGGATTTTCCTGCGTTTGGAAATCCCACCAGTCCGACGTCGGCGAGCAGTTTGAGTTCGAGCTGTATTGTCTTCTCTTCCCCCGGAGTCCCCGGAGTGGCTTTCCGGGGCGCCTGGTTGGAAGGAGTTGCGAACTCGGCGTTTCCTCGACCGCCTTTGCCGCCTTTTGCAATGACGATTACGTCGTCGTAATGGACGAGATCTGCGAGAATCTCGCCCGGATCCGCAATCTTGATGATGGTACCGACGGGCACCCTGAGGACAAGGTCAATTCCGCTCTTGCCCGTTCTGTTCGCGCCGGCTCCCCGGTCGCCCTTCTCCGCTTCGTAATACCGGCGGTAACGAAAGTCCATCAGCGTCGTCAGTTGTTTGTCCGCCCGGATGATGATACTTCCTCCACGGCCCCCGTTCCCGCCGTCCGGCCCACCTTTCGGCATGAATTTCTCACGGCGGAAACTGATGACACCGTTTCCTCCGTCGCCCGCTTTTACAGTGATTGTCGCCTGATCAATGAATATCAATGGCTTGGCCGTCTAAAGAATGATTATCAACGAGTTGGCAGCTTGAAAAAATGTATGTCAATGGTTTGACCGTTTGAACATCAAGCTGCGGCGAAACCGCGCCGCAAGATGTGGCCGGCGGGCTCGAGTGACACGCTTTGGAAAGCGGTTGCCGCCCCCCGGACTATTTCCTGGTTTGGAATTGCTGGGAAATAAGCTCGACGAACCGGGTTGCCTCCCAGGAGTTTGGATCGACGCCATTCCTGTTGAAGTTCTCGTCGATGAAGTTCGAGGCATCCCTCCAGGATGACATTCTCCCGATCGCTTCGATGGCAGACTTGAACGACGGTTCATCCTGCCGGAAAATCTTCCTTATGAACTGCTGGCGATCACCCTCCTCAATCGCTGCAAGGATCTGCACTCCTTTGGACCGGGAGGGAACTTGCCCGAAGGACGGCATGATGGTGAGTTGCCCGCCGGGCCGGAAGGCTACTTCTATGGGCCGTGACTTGGCTTCCGCAACGGGCGGCGGTTCGAATGTACCGGCATCGAACGCGCCGGTCGTCCGGCGAACCTCTTCCAGCACCTCGCCGAGCTCGCGCAACGCGAAATCCTGCTTGCCTTTCCTCAATTCCCCCTCCAGGCGCGACATCACAGCGCTCAAACCTTTGTCCTCGAAATATCTGATGAGCGCCTTCGTCGGAAGCGCCTTCGCCCCGGAGTTCTTCGGGAAGTCGAAGAAATCATACATCGGCAGCATGACCCGCGCGAGCTCATCCCCGGCTTTCCGGCGTATGTATTCGCCGTCCATCCGCCAGATGAGTTTGCAGAAATCCTCCTGCGTTAAGGTGGTGATATTCTTCTCCTGGACGTAATGCGCAATCAGTGTCCTGAGATACTCATAGGGCCCGAAGTACCGGAGGAGTCGCCCGAGCGTGAGGGAGGATATTTTTCGTTCCTCTTCGAACAGAACGCTTGCAAGTGTCCATTGGGGGCGGATCAGAAAGTTCACGAGCATGTGAACGGCGTTGTCGAGCCGCTCCTGAAACTCGGGTCGCGGGAACGAATAATTGAGCACGACGACCGAGTTGATCTGGCTCTGAAGGCCCCGGACCTCCGGATGCTGGAAATTGAAACGGCTGTGCTTCTGGAAATTCCGCAGCTCCTCGGTGAGCATCGATTCCACGTCCGCTCGGAAAAATGTCTTGATCGGGTGGGGGATTTCGGCGGCGAGGATGTCCTTGACCGCGACGCTGTCGCCGGTCCCGGTGATTCTCTGACTGGTTGTGTGGATGATCGTGTCGGTCTCTTGCTCTAGCATGTTCACTCCGAGTTTTTTTTGACCAATAGTTTCACTCGGTCGATTTCCTTCTTCGCCGCAGCTTTGAAGGTCGCGTCGATTCCCGGACGCTCAATGACCTGGTGATACATCCCGATTGCCTCGGTGAATTTGGACATCTTTTCGTACGATCGACCCGCCATGTAGAACGAAGTCGCCGTCCAGTTGACCTTTCCCTGCTTCGACACCAGGTACGGCACCTTCAGAAATTCGAGGATCGCCTGCTGGTAGTCTCCTTTATAGTAGTACGCCTCGCCGATATTGTAGCGGAGCTCCGCTTCGAGCAGGCTTCCGGCTTCGCCGATGAGGTTCTGGAATTGCAAGACGGCCTGATCATAGTAACCGAGTTTCGTGGACAGCGTTCCGATCTTGATCTTCTTGTCGATCAGGCTCTCATCGTTCGGGAATCTCTCGATGAAATCGCGGGCCGTCTTCAGCGACGCGTCGTAGAGCTTGGTGGATTCGTACGCTTCGATCAGATTATTGAGAGCGTAGGGGAGGATGTCGCCCGCCTTTTCGGGCGAGGCCGTGATTCTTTGATAATAGCGGATGGCATCCTCGAAGCGCTCGGCGTTGAAGTGCATGTTGCCGAGCGAGAGCAGGATCCGGGGGATGACGTCGGATCCCGGGTACTTTGTTATAATGTTCCCATAACTTTTTGCCGCTTCATCCAGTTTATTCGTGACTTCCAGAATTTTGGCGACATAGTAGTACCCCCACGGACCGAATCGCGTCTCCTCATAATCGTCGCCGACTTTTTTGAAGAATTTCCGCGCAGTGGCGTAGTCTTCCTTGCGGTAATAATAGAGTCCTTTTTCATACTCGAACTCTGGCCGGTACGGATGGTCTTTGCCGTACATTTTCTCGAACGAATCAACGAGCTTGTTCGCCTCGGGCACGTCGTTCGTACGAAGAGTCGCGAGGATGACCTTCGATTGATAGAGCTGCTTTGCGCCGGCGCTGTCTGTTGATTGGGCAAGCTGAGCGTATTGTTTCGCGGCCTCCGGGTACTGTTCGGTTTGGTAAAGGAGATCGGCGATGTCCCGCGATGCCGAACCGGTTCCGCCGAGCGCGGCGGCCTGCTTGAAGTATGAAGATGCCGCCTCGTTCCTCCCCTCGGTTCGGGCGAGGGCACCAAGTCTGTAGAACGCGCGTCCTGCAAGATCGCCGGTCCGATTCGTTTGCAGATACTCACTGTAGTACTTCACTGCCTTCTGACGGTCTCCCTTCTTATCGTATGCGTTGGCGAGGTAAAACAGGGCTCCGCCGTCCGTGGAATCATGGAAGACCGATGATTCCGCCTCGCGAATCCGATTGGCATAAAGGGCGATCGCGTCTGCAAAATCCCCGTCCTGGCCGGCGAGTTCAGCTTCGGGAAGAAGCGATGATGCCCTGTCCGCAAATGATGTATAATAGAATTGCTTCGCAATCCGCCTCACGAGCGGGAGACATGCAGCGGCATCCTTCCTGCGCCAATAAAGATCCGAGAGGTGCCAGAGTGCCTGGACCACCGGGGGACCGATCGTGGTTTGACCGGCGGCGCGAAGCCAATTCGAAGCCGCAGAATCATCATCGGCTGAAGCTAATGCTTCGCCCCGTTCGACGAGTGCGATCCCCGAGAGCTCCGGGTCTGCGGTCTGGGCCACTACGCTGGCTGTCGATCGGAGCGCTTCTGTTGTATCACCCAGGGCGAAGGCCGCGGATGCAAGATCGATCATTACTCTGTCAAAGTAACGCGACGACGGGTATTTTTTGAGAAAGGTTCTTGCGGTTGAAATGGTCTGGTTCGGCGCTTGGTCCGCCTTGCTCATTTGATAGAGGTAGTAAGAGGCGTCGTCACTCCATTTGCTCTTGGGGAACCGCTCTAGAAACGCTTCGTAGGAAGCGATGGCCCGGCTTGAGATGGAAGTGTCTGTTTCGGATAGCAGGTGGAGAGCCCTTGCCCGAAAGAACGACGCGCCGGGCAGTTTATCATCCTGGATGCCGCCGTCGATGGCTGATGTATACTGCTTCACCGCGGCTTCGTAATCCTTCATTTCGTTAAAATAGATCTCACCGAGGGTAAGCGCCAGCTCCGGTTTCGACTTGTCCGTTATCGATTCACCCATCATGCGTGCCAGCTTTTCCATTCCGGCATCGCGGTTCTTGATGTAATGGTTTCGCAGAAACTCAATCCTCTTCTGAGTGTCAGCGTAGCGATCGTGCGCCGGATATTGATGCTGCAGGTCGCCGTAGGTCTTCATGGCACCGTCATAATCCCCGAGCTTTTCCTGGCACTCCGCGATTCGAATCACCGCGTCGGCAACATGCCTCGAACGGGGGTACTTCTCGACGATTCGGTCTAACACGCCGCTCGCTCTTCGGTAATCCTGGAGGTTAGTATAGTAGACATCGGCGAGCTCGAGCAAAGATGATGGTGTACGGGGGTCGTCCGGATAGTTGTCGGCGTAGGAAACATAGTATTTTACCGCCTCGTTGAATTGCCTGGATCCGATCATCGCGCGCGCAGCGAGTATCGTGGCCGGTTTCTTCAATGGGGAGGAGGCATCGTTAAGGATCCCTGCGAGGTGGCTGAGTGCTTTTTCGTAATCCCCGTTGGCATAGGCCGTTCGCCCCGCTGCGAGGAGAGCAGCACCGACGAAGGCACTGTCAGAGGAGTGCGCGAGCTGTTCGTAGGATTTTTGCGCGGAGGCGCGATCCCCTGAATTCTCGTACGATTTTCCAATCTCCAATAGTGCCCGGGCCCGAAGTGAAGCATCGGCCTCGTGGGAGGAAGCGATTTTATTGAAATATTCGATTGCGGACGTGTAGCGGTGCGATCCGGCCTCGAGCTTGCCCATCTCGAATGCTGCCGGGGTCGCGGCCGGAGACTCTTTGTGAACGGTCAGGATAGTGTTTAATGTCGCACTGGCGTCATCGAACTGGCATGCCGTAACCTGCAATTTCCCCAAAGAAAACAGCGCTGCCGCCTTAACGGCGGGTGGTGCGTCGCCCTCGCTCACATGCCGGGCTTCCTGTTCCGCAAGGTCGAACTGGCCCTCGTCCGCGTACAGCTCGCCGATTGCAAGACGCGCGGCAAGGACGCTCTTGCTCGTGGGATAATCCTGGATAATCGCGCGGAGGGCCTGTTTCGCGCTTTCCCGTTCGCCGAGCCTCCGGTCGATTTCCGCCGCTTCGAGCAAAGCATCGGGGACGATCGGGCTTTTCGGGTGGAAGACCTTTACACGCTCGAAGGCGGACGCGGCTTCACGGTCATTGCGCAGCGCGAGAAATGCCTCGCCCACGTTGAACCAGGCCTCGGGAGCTTTAGGATGGTCGACGTAGGCGAGGGCGAAATTCTGAAACGTGATGCGGGCTTCGTCATATTTCTTGAGCTTCATCTGGGTCTGCCCCAGGTAGAAGCGCGCTTCGATGCCGTCGGCTGTGTTGGGATACGCGGAAATGAAGTTCTTGAATTGGTCGGAGGCGAGGTCGTACATGCCATCCTTAAACAAGCCCACGGCGAGCTTGAATTCGGAGTTCTCTTTAGACCCCTGTGCGTGTGCGGAAACGCAGACAAAGAAGAGCGCAGCCAGTCCAAGTAGCCAACCAATGCGCCGGATGCTTGGGCTACGGGGTTTTGGCCGCTGGTGCAATCCCCTCCATGGCATAATTGAGGGTTGAAGAGTCAGCACTGATGTCCCACAAGCTCGGCGATTCAAAAATTGTCCCGTATTTTCAGATTAATTCACAGTCCCGACCCCCGCCTCGCTCGTTCGAGTCCGTCAAAAGATAGGATTTATTTGCGAGTAGTGCAAAGCAGGTCATTTCTATTGCATTTCATCGTAATACTCCGCATATTTGCTCAATCTCATGCAGATTCTCGCCTCAGCAGCAGTTTGTCTTCTCCTAGCAGCCGGTTGCTCCTGTGACAAAGCCCAGAAAAGCGGTTCAGCGGCATCCGATACGTCCCAACATCGCGATCAAATCCCTGGTAACAAAGATGCGGCGATCAAATCAAATGCTATGGCCATCACCGCAGTAGTCGAGTCCGTCGCGGTGCTCGACGATGTGCGCTACAGATTGTTTGTTAGTCTTATTTCCACCGATTCGCACACCGAAGGGATGGAAACCGCAGCGGATTCGGGCAGGCGTATGGTCCTTTCACCCGAGTACGCTCTGAATGCTCAGGGGAAATGCGACCGGTCCAATGAGCGGAACAACAGACTGATGACTCTACTTTCCGCTAAACCGGGAGAAAGAATCACCGGAAA
>DASQAZ010000011.1:0-20958 GCA_035635475.1 Bacteroidota bacterium
GGGTGGGGTTTTCGCACATCCGGGATCACAAAATGGATCGGGTCGGAAAATGTTTTTGGATTCATTTTGAATCATGTTGATATTCGTTACGACCACAGTGACCTTACAACGGATGAAGTCGACCATCCCCTGTCAGGAACAACATTCGATTCGGTGCAAATATTGGTCTTGAATTAGGTCATTTCCCCCCATCTCATGTAGATTGGGGTATCAGTCCTGGGAGCGTCCGAATCCTCATGAAATGCTCGTTCTTGCTGCTAGAGGTGCTTCTCTACCTCTCGTTGTTTTCTAGTAACGCCCACGCTCAATGGGTGGAAACTAATGGACCTTATGGCGACTTCATACTTTCCATTGCAACCGACGGGACAAACCTGTTTGCGGGGACTGATTGGGGCGGCGTCTTCCGGTCCACCGACAACGGGGCGACCTGGACGGCTGTCAACTCAGGGTTGACGAACTATACCGTCCAGGCTCTTTCGCTGAGCGGGCTTAATCTCTATGCCGGAACTTATGGAGGCGGTGTTTTTCTTTCCACCAATAATGGCAGGAATTGGATGGCGGTCGATTCTGGGCTAACTGAGAATCGCATTACCTCTCTGGCCATTAGGAGAGGCACAGGTACGGAAGCGAACCTCTTTGCGGGGACTTATGGCGGAGGCGTTTTTCTCTCCACCGACGACGGGACAGGGTGGACGACAAGAAACACCGGTTTAACGAACCGCTACGTTCGCGCCCTCGCAGTCGATGGGGGGCTTATCTTTGCCGGGACTGAAGCGGGTGTCTTCGTATCCACGAACAACGGCGCAATCTGGACACAGGACAGTTCAGCGTTAACTAATTCTATTGTATACACTTTGGCTGTAAGCGGGAGCAACCTCTTTGCCGGTACTTACCGAAACGGTGCTTTCCTTTCCACTGACACCGGCGCAAGCTGGACACCCGCTGGTTTAACGGGCTATGATGGTTTCACTCTCGCTGTCAGTGGAAAAAATATCTTTGCAGGGACTGTTGCAGGCGTCTTCCGATCGACCGACAATGGAAGCAGTTGGACCGAAGCCGACTCAGGTCTGACCTACAACGTTGTTTTCTCTTTTGCGACGAGTGGAACAACTCTCTTTGCAGGCACAAGATTCGGTGGCGTGTTCCTTTCGAACGATAGCGGAACAACCTGGACACAGATGCGTTCGGGCCTGACGACTCCGCACATTAGATGCCTTGCTTCCGCTGGCAGAAATCTTTATGCGGGAACTCTTGAACGCCGCGTCTTTCGCTCTGGCGACAACGGTGCAAGCTGGACAGCGGCTGACTCAGGTTTACAATCGAGCACGATGATCTACTCCCTTGTGGCCAATGGGATGAATGTTTTTGCAGGAACCGGTCTAGGTGCCTTCCGTTCCACAGATAACGGTGCGACATGGTCGCCGGTCGACTCGGGTTTAACAAATTCTTTCGTAAAGGCGTTGTTCATTCTTGACACGATTATCTTTGCGGGGACTTATGGTGGCGGGGTTTTTCTCTCTACCAATAACGGCACAAATTGGACGGCAGTGGATTCCGGGTTAACAGAGACTCGCGTCTCCGCTCTCGCGGGCGATCGGCAATATCTATTTGCAGGAACTCTCGGTGGTGGCATCTTTCTCTCCAATAACAACGCTGCGAGCTGGACAGCCGTCGACTCGAGTCTGACGTATAACTTTGTTTCCTGTTTAACCTTTAGTGGAACAAATGTATTTGCGGGGGTTAATGGCGGCGTTATCCTCTCCACGAACACCGGTGCAAGCTGGACAGAGGTCAACACAGGTCTAACGAATACTGGTGTGCTCTCATTTGCTACCGCCGGAGCTAATCTCTTTGCTGGAACCAATGGAGATCCCCGTCTCGGCGCCGGTGGCGTGTTCGTGTCGAGTAACAATGGTACGAGCTGGACGGCAATCAATGCAGGTCTGACAAATACGTACATCTATTCCCTTCTTGTCAGCGACTCGGATCTCTTTGCTGCGACTGACGCTGGTGTTTGGAAACGACCTCTCTCAGAGATTATAACCGCCGTTCAAGAGCCAGAGAAGACCCGGCCAAATTACTTTTCCTTAGAACCAAACTACCCCAACCCGTTCAATGCAAGCACGGTGATACAATTCTCTCTCCCCCACGCAGAAGATGTCGTGTTGACCGTGTACAATATGCTCGGGCAGAAGGTTGCGGTACTTGTCGACGGGCATCTTCAGGCCGGAGTCCACCAAGTCTCGTGGAATGCCGGGAACAGAGCAAGCGGAGTCTATATTATTCGTCTCCAGGCGCGAACATTTGTGATTGCAAGAAAACTTATGCTTATGAGGTGACCCGATTCAGATTATTCCAGAGAATCCAACCCGCCTCGAGCAATCGGGGCGGGTTTTTTCATTTTGCGGCCAAATTGCGAGAGTCGATAATTTTATTTACGTTATGTGGCAATCATGCTCGCGTTCTGTCATTTCCCTCACAAAAGGATTCCTTATGCAAAGAAAGACAATCGTCGTACTCGTTGTCGTGGGCATCATTATTTTTATCGCCCTCAGCATTTTCGGTTGGGCGACGGGAGTGTACAATTCGCTGGTCAAACTGGATGAATCGGTCAACCAGGCGTGGGCGCAGGTTCAGAACCAGTATCAGCGCCGCGCGGACCTGATTCCCAATCTTGTCGAGACGGTGAGAGGGTACGCCGCTCACGAGAGCCAGGTATTCACCGATGTCGCCGAAGCGCGAGCGAGCGTCGGGAAGCTACAGGTGACGCCGGAGATGTTGAACGACCCACAAACGTTACAGAAATTCGAGCAGGCGCAGGCGGGTTTGAGCTCGGCTCTCTCACGGCTTCTGGCGGTCGCAGAAAACTACCCCCAGCTCAAAGCCAATGAAAACTTCCTCCAACTTCAATCGCAGCTCGAGGGAACGGAGAACCGGATCGCGGTTGAACGAAAACGATTTAACGAGGTCGTCCAGGATTTCAACGTGAAGATCCGCACATTCCCCGCCTCTTTCATTGCCGGCATGATGGGTTTCCATGAGAAGGCCTATTTCCAGGCGGAACCTGGAGCGGAAAAAGCGCCGAAGGTTAAGTTTTGATCCACGCAGCAGCCAGACTTTCCGCGCTGCTCCTCTGCTGCTTCCTCGTCCTTCCGGGATCGATCAGCGCTCAGCGGGGTGAGCCGCCCGTTCCGGAAATCCACCAGCGGGTGATCGACCTTACGGGCTCTCTTTCGGGCGATGATCTGCGCCGCCTCGAATCCGCGCTGGCCGATTTCGAACGCGAAACCTCCAACCAGATCGCAGTTGTCATGATCCCCTCCCTCAACGGGGAGAGCATCGAGGATTATTCCCTCAGGGTTGCGGAGAAAAACAAGTTCGGCAGGAAGGGCAGGGATAACGGAGTGCTCCTTGTGATCGCGGAGGAAGATCACAAGTTGCGGATCGAGGTTGGCTACGGCCTCGAGGGTGTCCTGACCGATGCGGTCTGCGACCAGATCATCCGCCACGTCATCGCCCCCAAATTCAAGCAGAACGATTTCGCCGGTGGGATCGATGCGGGCGTAAATGCAATCATGCTCGTCACGAAAGGCGAATTCAAAGGCGAACCGGAGCCGCGGAGGGGGTTGGGGGTCAACACACGATTGTTATTTTTCGCCTTCTTCCTCTTTTTTGCCTTCATCAGTCACCTGATAAATCGCCACCGGCGGGTCTACGTAGGGCGTAATGGGTACCGCTCGGCGTGGCCCTGGTTCGGAGGATTGGGCGGAGGAGGATTCGGGGGAGGTTGGGGCGGCGGTGGCTCGGGGGGTGGGGGATTCAGCGGAGGCGGAGGCAGTTTCGGCGGCGGCGGATCAAGCGGGAGCTGGTAGGTTGCTGAGACGCTATCTAAAAAGAGATGACCTGCGGTTCCTCTCCGAGAAGATTGCCGAGGCCGAACAAAAGACGAATGGGGAAATCCGGGTTGTGCTTCGCCACCGGCGTCGCCGGAAGGAACGGTCGCTATCACTCCACGAGCTCGCCCTGCAAGAGTTCTACCACTTGGGGATGCACAAGACGCCTCAGCGCACGGGCGTGCTGATTATGCTCCTTCTCACCGAAAGAAAATTTCACATTATAGCAGATGAGGGGATCCACTCCAGGGTTCCGGAAGGAACGTGGGATTCAATCGCCGCGGTGATGTCGGATCACTTTAAAAAGGGGAATTATCGCGATGGGCTTGCAAAGGCGATCGAGGCCGTCGGCTCGGTACTCGTCCAACACTTTCCGCGGACAGAGGACCGCAACCATCTTTCAAACGGTGTTGTGGAAGAGTGAGGACGGAAGGCCATGACGAATGACGATCTCCTGCTCGCCCGGATTGCCGAAGCCGAGGGAATCTCGAGAGGGCTGGAACCGGGAACAGAGGCAAGGGCTGCCCTCGTGGAAAAAATTGTGTCTTATGCCGACCGGTTCCTCGACTCGATCTATGAGGTGCCGGCCTACGTCACAACCGAAGATAAGGGGATCGGTATCTACGACTCACCGATATCCGAGACCCCGTTGAATATCGACGCCGCGCTCGATTTGCTGCGGCATAATATCGACCGGCCCGGTTTGAATCCCGCATCGGGAGGGCACCTCGGTTACATTCCCGGCGGTGGCATCTATCATTCTGCGCTCGGCGATTATCTCGCCGACGTCACCAACCGCTTCGCGGGCCTTTTCTTTGCAGGACCCGGCGCCGTTCGGATGGAGAATCTCCTCATCGACTGGATGGCGCAAATCGCGGGATACCCTCGGACTGCCGGCGGAAACCTGACATCGGGCGGAAGCATCGCGAATCTCTCCGGTATCGTCGCCGCCCGGGACGCTTTCGGCTTGAAATCGAAGGATGTGGAACGGTCGGCCATCTATCTGACGGCTCAAGCCCATCATTCCATCGACAAGGCGATTCGTGTCGCAGGGCTGAAGGATTGCACTCTGCGGTATGTCCCCATGGACCAAAACCACCGCATGAATGCACCCCTCCTTAAACAATTGATCATCGACGACAGGAAGAAGGGCTTGCTCCCCTGGCTCATCGTCGCATCCGCGGGAACGACCGATACCGGCGCCGTGGATCCCCTCGACGCCATCTCAGAAATCGCGCGAGCACACGGCCTCTGGCTTCACGTCGACGGCGCCTACGGCGCGTTCTTCGTCCTGTGCGATGAAGGCAGAAAAATCCTCAAGGGAATGGAGAATTCAGACTCGCTGGTGATCGATCCTCACAAGGGGCTCTTCCTGCCGTACGGGACAGGCGCGGTTCTGGTCAGGGATAAGAAAAAACTCTACGACGCATTCTGGTACCAGGCGCGCTATCTTCAGGACGCGCTGCGGTCGAACGACGAGCTATCCCCCGCGGATCTTTCACCGGAACTTACGAAGCACTTCCGCGGGCTCCGTCTCTGGCTTCCCTTAAAGCTCCTGGGGCTTGCCCCGTTTAGGGCAGCTCTCCAGGAAAAACTCCTCCTTGCACGATATTTTCACCGGACGATGCAGCAAGTCGAGGGTTTCGAGGTCGGATCGTATCCGGATCTTTCGGTCGTCACCTTCCGCTACCTGCCGGGCCGCGGCGACCCGAACGAATTCAACGAACGGCTTATCAAGGAAGTCCAGCACGACGGGCGTGTCTTTCTTTCATCGACGATGCTAAACGGGAAGTTCATTCTCCGCGTCGCAATTCTTTGCTTCCGCACCCACCGGCAAACAATCGATCTGACAATCGAAATTCTGCGGGAGAAGGCGAAGCTCATTCAAGAATCGGGTTAAAGCGGGATTCCGGTCCTCGGGATTTGGTTAAATCAGTTGGAATGGAACTACGTGAAAAAAGAGCAGCAACGGACTCCCGGCCATTGCTGCTCTTCGTGTTACGTGTGCTGCGTCGATTCTACACAGTCACGCGCTTGGAGAGCGCTTCACGGGTAGAATCTTGCACCGAAGCCGACGTCGATACCCACTCCGGTGCCCGGAGCCAGGATCATGACCGGAGCCACCTCAAAGAACAGGTCCATCGGCGCCTTGGGAACGAGGTAGGTCATGCCTACCACTCCCCGTATGCCGAACCCGAGCTCCTGGGAACGGAATACGTAACCGTTGCCCCTATCGACGTAAATGTAGTTTGTCCTCCCGAAGCCCAGCGCCGCACCCGGTCCATAATGGAGCGATAACTTCGGTTCCTGGAACGGATGGCTCTGCCAGAGGTAATCGACATTGATCCGGTAGCGGTCAAACGGCGAAAACCCAATTGCACCATCGACCGCGTTCCTGTCGCTGATCCGATACTTCCATGCGAATCCTGTCGGCTCGCCGAATACGATACCGGCGCCGAATCTTCCCTGCGCCAGTAGCGTTGTCGTTGCGGCGACGGAAGTGATCAGTACGATCAGTCCGATTGCCAATCTGATGGTCTTCATGTTGCTTACTCCTTTCTCTCTCCCGTATTTCGACCAACCGGGACCATCCCGGATTGATCGCGATGTTCCGGCACCAGAAAAAGGGACCTCCAGCATGTGCCGGAACGGTCTTACAGACCACTCAATATGCCGCAAGACAGGTTTATGCTCCCCGCGCGCGGCATTCATGCATAAATGCGGGCAAACCCCGCCAGTTTCTAATAACAAAGGCCCCCGGCTAATAGTTCACAACCCAGCCCTTAGCGAGCTGGGTTGTGCCCGACTGCGCAATGCCTGCAAAGCGACCGGCTCTGCCAGCTTCACAGGACTCCGCTGTTGCGCAGTTACTTCAAGAGCAGCATTCTCTTGTTGTCGGTAAATTTTCCGGCGACCAGTTTGTAATAATAAACTCCGCTCGAAAGACGGGAAGCATCGAACGAAACGGAGTACGTGCCGGCCGGCTGATCCCCGCCGATCAGTGACGCCACCTCCTGGCCCAGTATGTTATGCACCGTGAGGCGGACAGATCCCGGCTCCGGCAGGTTGTATCTGATGGTCGTGACCGGATTGAAGGGATTCGGAAAATTCTGTTCGAGCGAATACTTATCGGGAACATTCCTCGATGCTTCACGGGAGGCTGCCAGCCGCGGCGGCATCGATACGGTCGATGAGCGCACACCTGTGCCGCCAGTTTGTTTCACGAAATATGTCAGCGGGTTTGAGGTCTGCTGGTCGTCGGGATAAACGATCATGGCCTTCCCGTCGAGGTACACCGACGTCGATGCGTACTCGGCGAGGTTCCGGGTTCCCGCCGCGCAGGCGGTTCCCCTGACGCAAATGGCGCCCGTATGAAAGACTCCCGTGGCCGCGTTCTGGCTGATGGTCGGAGTCCTCGAGAACGCATTGCGCGTCTGTGCGAAATAGACCTTCCATTTCGCATCGCTCGCGAGGTTGCTCGCCGCAGATGTGGCCCACCACATGATATCGACCTTTCCTGCATCGCCCGCGTCGACCCAGGGAGAGAGACCCGTCTTCGACTCCGGACTGTTGCTCACCCGCACCGGCACCGTCCACGTGTCTCCCTGATTGGAAGAGCTCGCAAGATAGATGCTTCTCCCGTTGGAGTAGACCACGTGTAGGTTGCCTGCCCGGTCGATGGCCATAATCGGGAACACGTTCGCATATGAATCCGTCTGCGATCCCGATTTTACCAGTTTCAGTACGAATGATTTCCCGCCATCGGAGGAACGAGCCACATAAACATAATTGCCCGGGTGGCCAATGAACACCGTGTACACGTTGTGATTGCGCGGATCAACCGCAATGTTTCCCTGGAATTGCGGCTGCACGCCGAACTCGGGTTTCGTCACCTCCGCGATTTGCGGAAATGTCAATCCGCCATCGAAGGACTTCATGGCGAAAATGCTTTGCGTTCCGACCAGAAGCGCTCCGCTTTGGGCAAACGTAAGGTAGACCTGCTTGTCGCCGTCGGAGGCGATCCACTGCCGGTCATCCAGCGGAACGTTCTGCGCCATTGGATTCGAAGCCCAGAGCGTCCCTCCATTCGTGGAACTGCACATGGTGATGGTCATCGGTTGCTGCACGCCAAAGAGAGAAGCCACGTAGACCCTGCCCGTGGAGCCGACCGCAATGTCCTCGTCGCCTCCTCCGACGCCCGGCGTTCTACCCGCCGTCGCGGATCCTGCTTGTCCGCCGTCGGGCTGACCCAGATAGGTGAAGCTGTTCCCTCCATCCATCGACTTCCACACATCCGTTCCCCCCGGCGTTCCCTGGATCGCCGCAACGTAAATGTTGCCCAGCGAGTCGTACGCAGCCCGGGGCTCAAGGTCCTGAACCCCGAAGATTAATCCGTCGGGACCGGAAAGCACTTTTGACTGTGTGAACGTGAACTTTCCCGTGCTGTATCGGGCCCGTCGCGCTCCGTCTGCCGGCGGCGGCCCGAGGGTGACGCTGCCTGAATAGGATTCGTTAACTGTCGTGAAGGCTACAACCTGAACGTCGTATGTCCCCGACGTGAGTTGCCCAAGATCGACGTCCTCAAAGACTGTCGAACCCTGAGTCGAGGAATTTACAGGACTGCCGCTGACGTCGTTCACGTAAAGATCGAAATCATCCACCGTGTCCTTCCAGGATATGTACACACGGACTGAATGGTCGGGATTAGTCGTGTAGTACGATGCCGGTATGTTGACGGTCAGCGAGTAATGGTCGCACGACAGTGAACTGCAGAGCGACGGATCTGCGGTTACCGCAGTATAGGGGCCTCCCTGCCATGTTACGGTTGGCGTAGTCGAGGTGAGCGTTCCTCCTTTTGCGGCCGGGGGGGTCGCCTGCGCAGCCCTCACCGCGGCTGCCGCGTCGACCAGGCCGGCGCCGTACTGAGGATCGGGGCCGGGCAGCCCGAGATCCCGGGCGGTTCGCTTCAGGATGTCGCGCACCTGCTGGTTCGAAAGTGAAGGATTGGCAGCCCAGGTGAGCGCGGCACAACCGCTGACATGGGGGGTGGCCATCGAGGTTCCGCTGAACCTGTTGAAGTCACCCACGGCATTGACAACGGCAACAGTCGGAGGCCCCAGGGCTACGAGTGCCTGGCCGTCGGCCATTGACAGCGACACGCCGGGGACCCAGTCCCGGTTTCTCGCATCGTCCCGTGCGGTGCCAAGTGTCCCATTGAAGTTTCCTGCGACATTATTGAAGATTATGACAGCCACCGCACCTGCGTCCTGCGCCTTTCGGACCTTGCTTGCAAACGTACTGTCGCCCCGCTGAATGAGCGCTATATTTCCCGCAACCTGCGCAGGAAAGTCGCTCGCCGACAATCCCTTCTGGCAGAAAATCGCCTGGCGGCTAATCCCCGCCGAACCTGTCAGCGCCGAAAACGCGAGCTCGTTCGCCTCGTAGGTTGTCGATCCCCGGACCACCCGGTCGTCACGGCCGGTCCCCCTTGGAACGGTTGAAAGCACATTAACACCCGGAGCGACGATCTCCAGATCGGCCCCATAATTTGAGAAAGATGCGAGAGTTAAACTCTGATCGACGGCCCCAACCGCCATGTTTGCCTGATAAGCGGCCGGATACATTACAATCGGCTCACCGTCGTTCCCGGCCGCGACAATAATGAGCAGGCCGGCATTGTACGCATTCCGGTATGCGAGCTCCTCAGTCGGGCTGTAGATTGGTACCCGGGCTGCCTGTCCGGTCGGGGCGGTAATTCCCAGCCCGCCTCCGAGACTCATGCTGGCGATATTGATATGGTTTTGGACGCACCAGTCGATCGCCGCCAGGATGTTCGCGCTGGTACCCGATCCCTGATCGCTCAATACTTTCAGCGCATAGAGGTCGACTTCCGGTGCAACGCCGACAACCCCGACTCCGTTAAGTTCCGCAGCGATGGTTCCCGCCACATGGGTTCCGTGTCCATGCCCGTCCCACGGCTGGTTGTTCTTCGCGACGAAATTGTAGCCGCCTTTGTACCGATGGACCAGCTCGTAATGCAGCGTATCGATGCCGGTATCAAGGATTCCAACCTTGATCGACTTTCCTTTGGTCGTGCCCCACGACTGCGGCGCCCTGACCGTATCGATGCCCCAGGGATGAACTTCAGCCTGCATGGGAGAAGGAACGGCGGCTTTGAGCGAAACGCTCGTGGGGGACCCGGCGGCGCTGTGCGTGAAGGTGACGCTTGCCAATTGCGTACCTGCGCCCGTAGCGTTGAACGTGACAAAGAACTTCATGTTAGCGGATGGGTTGAGGCTGCCGCTCGTGGGAGTAACGGTAAACATCGAATTATTCGAGCTTACCGAACTTATGGTGAGCACGGCCGAACCGTTGTTCGTGACCGTCAAACTATCCGTTTTTTTCTGCCCTACAGATAGCGTGCCGAAGTCAAGGCTCGCCGGCGAGACGCCGAACGGCGGGACAACTGTCAGAAGCGTAAAATTCCGGCCGCCGCCGGTATTGGGAGCCCGGTCGATCGATGCGAGTAGACCGGTTCCGGAAGCGCCGACAAGCTGTGTCGCCTGTGCGAACGGGGCGGTGAGCACATCGCCGGATTGCGGATTCCCATTCTGATTGGGAGCTCCTGCAAAGCTGCTGTTTGTCATCACAAAGGAGATGATCCCCTGCGCCGGGAGAATGCTTCCGTTATCCACGGCGGTTTGTTCGCTGTTGATTCCGTTCGCATCCACAAATCCCCAGGCGAATACCGGGGGGCCCGTTTCGGGCTTCCTCATCTGGACGAAAAACTGATCGGCTGTCGTTCTCCCTCCGTTCTGAAGTGTAAACCCCAGCTTCCATGCCCCATTGGTCGGCAGGCCGGCGCCCGTCGCCGGATCCACGGCGGAAAGATCCCGCACTTTAATAGAGAAATGCAGATGGTTATTATCCGGCTGGTCGATCCAGGCCGCGAGGATATCCTGTGTGGCGTTCCCGGCGATCGACTGATCGTTCGCGGGATCGGTAATTTCCGGATCCTGCTGGGTTCCCAGAGCATAATAGACCTGGACCGGCTCTACGTAGCTGACGAGCGGATCGTGCGTGATGGCATCCAGCGCAGCGGCATTCGGGATTCGCGCTGCAAACGCCGGAATGATACTGTACTCGTAGAGTATCGTCGCGCCGCGACTCGTAACCATGTCCCGCTCCGCGCTGCCGGGAGGAGAAATGAAGACCACGAAATACTGGCCTGTCACGTCCGCGGGTTCGCGGACGAGCGACATCCCGCCGTACGCCGCGCCGTCGTTAATCTTTTGGCCGGTGCCGGTGTACGCTGCAAGGAAAACTAGCACTGCAATTTGTATCAGCCTTAATTTCATCGCACTTCTCCTTCGATAACGATAAGGTTTTTATTTTCCCCGATGCATCATATCTCGGGTCGTTGAGTTCCGGTCGAAATTATTTCAGCAACAGCATCCGTTTGATGTCGCCAAACAATCCGCTCCGGAGCCTGTAATAATAGACCCCGCTTGACAAACGCGAAGCGTCGAAGGAAACCGAGTAGTTTCCGGGCTGTTGATCCACGCTGACAAGATTCGCCACTTCCTGCCCGAGGAGATTGTGCACGGTTATCTTTACGAATCCCGCCTCGGGCAAGGAGTACCTGATGTAAGTGACGGGATTGAACGGATTCGGATAGTTCTGATACAGGGCAAACGACTGGGGACGCGTTTCGGAAGATCGCGAATTCAGTCTGTTGCTCGGGGTTGCGACTGTTTGGGCGCGAACGAGATAGAGTGAATACGGATCGAGGCTGAAGGTCTTGTTCAGCACCTGTACCGTATAGATTCCCGTCTTTGATGGAGCAGCCTGAACAACTTCCACCGGATTGCCGCCGGTTGATTGAGCCACAACTCCGCCGTCGGGGTCAATGAGAACCAGGTCTTCACTGCTTCCGTCCGGCACACCGAGGACAGCCGTGAGGAGTTGAGTACCGGTCGTCGCTGCGAGTGTCTGAGATGCGAGACCAAGCGCGCCGACGACGCCGGAATTAAGCGTGGAGGTTTCTGTTGGGTTGCCTGTTCCTCCAATATCCCCCCCGTCGATGACAAAATCATCGACGTACACCATATTGCGCTTGGGGTCGGGGTTGTCGTTCAGCACGTTCAGGCGGAATGTATGCGAGCCCTGGGTCGTCGTATAAGTTTGTTTGATGCCGAATGTCAGATCGACCTGTCCGGAGTTGTCGGGCTTCGACGGGTTGGACGCCGGCCGGAAGAATTCCAATTTCCCCCGCGACACGCCGTCGATGAGCACATCCGCATTGCCGCCCCGAGGACCGCGGGCGATGTCCATTTCAACACCTGTTCCATGGAATTGAAATTCCATAAATGCGCCCCCGTTTCCCTTGTTTGCACCCACGTTGCGGCAGTAATGGCCGTTCGATGCTCGATCATCCTTCACATCATGCCATCCGCCTTTCATACTGATTGCAGGGTCATCACATTCCACAAGGATGCCACCGCCCCCACCGCCTGGTCCACCTCCGATAATGAATGCCGTTCCGCCGCGGGTTCTGTCAAAGCGCACTGTCGTCGCAGCGCCCGAGACAAACGTTCGTCCCTTCGTCCCAAGAACGGTGTCACCGACTACCGGAGGTGAACCGCCCGGCTTCGTCAGCTTGCTCGCGAGGATGCGCAGCCTGATGATGCCCGGCTTGGTGAGCGAAACGCTTGCGCCATCCAGATTTCCGACCGCCGTCTCCGTGTAGCCCCCGCTTGTGGTCCTGACAACGGTGCCATATTTGAACGACTGGACCCCGCCATCGTTATTGAGCTCCATGTAATACTCTTTCCCCTTATCGGCGATATCGTGGCTGAAAGCCAGGTAGCAGCGCCAGTGGGCATTCGGCGGGAGCCCGGCGGTGAGATCAAGCACTCTGATCTTCGCAAGGAGGAATAAATTCCCGCCGATCGTTTCGTCACCGTAATCGATGTCCATAATGTCCACGGCATCCGCGGGCACGTTCACGATGCTGACCTGCGCATCGGGTGCAAAGTCTACCACCTCCGGATCGGTGTGGAACGGCGGGGGGGTACACCCCGATACTGTGGGCACGTTCGGAGTGGCAGCCAGCACACTGCTGCCGCTTGTCTGACGAGCCGTGTACACGTTTCCGAAGAAATCATTGTGATCGTCGGCGTAGGAAATCACCGCCGCTCCCTGCGGATCGATCGCGACCTGGAAGTAATCAAGAAGGTTGCGGTTCGCCGTTCCGGTCAATCCACCCTGACTGATGTTGCCGTGATGGATGATGTGATCGCTTACGCGTTTCTGGCTGAAAGAAATGTTTGTCGCCAGAGCATTGAGCGTTTGAGAGAAGTAGACGTGCCAGTCGTTATTATCCAAAACCTCCGAGGATGACTTGATCGAATCCGTCGCGTACCAGACAATATCCACCCGGCCGGCATCTCCCGCATCCATCCAGGGGAAGATGTTGGTCTTGGTGAAAGTATCAGCGGGGTTATTCACCTGGACAGGCGTGCTCCATGTTTTTGCGTGATCGGTCGAGACCGATAGATTGATATTCACACCGTCCGACCAGAGCGCATACACGTTTCCTGCGCGATCGACCTTTACGACCGGGAAGAGATGGCGTGGACTGGTGTTTGCAACAAGGGTGTTGCTCCACTGAATCGCATTCTTCGAGGACGCAACAAACAACTGGCTGGAGCTTGCGTGACAAGCATAGACGGTGCCGTCATTCTGATCGACGGCGATGTAGCCCGGAGTCGTTCCTGAGGCGCTCACCACGGAAGCCGGGCCGAATGTTGTCCCTCCATTTGTGGATTTCTCCACGAAAAGGCCTGTGAACGGAATCGGCGCGCGATAAAGGAGATAGACTGTGTCCTTTCCGTAGGCTTCGTCCCATTGTCTGTCATCCGCAACAATCTCCGCCACCGCAGGATTCAGGAAGAACGTCTGGCCCCCGTCTGTCGAATTCGCGAATGCCACGTTCGCGGCGGAGAGACTACTGAGGTATACTCTTGGGAGACTCGCGTCGCTCGGAAAACCCACGGCCAAATCAACGTCCCCACCTCCGTCAGCGGGTCCGGGCTGCCCTCCTCCCGGAGTCCGAAACGCGTCGGGCGAACCAAGAGATGTCCAGTGTGCCGCGCACGGGTCTGTATAAATGTTTGTTTTCCACAGATCGACGCCGGCTGGAACCCCCCGGATCCCGGCCGTATAGACATTTCCCCTTTTATCAACCCGGATGCTCGGTTCGCCATCGGTGACCGTCACCGGCGCTGACACTGTTATGTTAGGACTGAATGTGAAACTCCCTGCGGCGTAGGTCGGCGTCCGGGCGGCGGGACCTGCTTTGAGTGTTGCTTTTCCATAATAGGACGTGTTGACGACGGAGTAGACAAGAACCGTTACCGTATATACCCCGGGGATCGCGGCTATGGTCGCCTCCTCGGAATTTCCCGGAGCGCCGTTCGCGGAAGTGCCCACCTCGGTGGTGCCGGAGTAGATGTGCAAATCGAAGTCGTTGGCTGATGCTCCGACGAGGGTATCCCACCGTATCCCGATCGTGACCACATCGCCGGCATTGACGGTGCCAACGGTAAGACTAAAATTGTCGCACATGGAATTGGTGCAATTGGCACCCAGCGGGCTCGACGACACACCCGTGAACGGTCCTCCGCTCCAAGTTGTGGTTAGACTTGCCGGGCCCGGGCGGCTCACACCTCCGGCCGAAGGTGAGGCAGCATACATCGAAGCCGGGAGCAACAGCAGGACGATTGACGAGAGTACTCCGCGCAAGAAATTCATGGCGTCCCTCCTTCTAGAATGATCCATACAAGTGCTGAGCGTGAATTTGTGCTTCCCAAAATTGAGCACGATCTGATTGCAAGCCCCTCAATACTCGCGAGGCATCCGCATTCCTTCGGCGTCAGCGTGCCGGCGCCGGGCGTTGCCGCGAAGACGGGACACACTACGGTGGATGCGATGAACGTCAGCACGACAACTGTTGCCGGCAAACGGACGATGTGCTTCACAGCCCTAGTCCCTACTGAATTGAATGCTTAAACATGGATCACAACTTGGTCGCGTACATCAGGCGGTGACAACCACAGTGGAAGATTCAAATCGAACGGTCAGGCTTCCCACTCTTCGGGATGGCTCGCGGTGAACCTCTCGAGCAACGCCGGCAGCTCGCGTTTGAGGTTCGTCTTACAGATGAATCCATCCACTCCGAGGACTTTCGCGAGCGACTGATACGTGCCTTCCTCGTGGATCGTGACAAAGACGATCTTAATTCCGGATGAGTATTCCTTGATTTGCCTGGCGGCTTCAAGTCCGCTCATGACGGGCATGCTGATATCCATGAGGATCAGATCCGGGTGGAGCAGGTGTGCCTGAGAGACCGCCTCCATCCCGTTGCTCGCGCGCCCGATGAGCTCGATTCCTTTCTGTTTCCGGAGATAGTGGGTGACCTCATCCCTGAATCCCTCATGGTCGTCGGCAATCAATATTCTCAACGACGGCATTTGTGCATTTCCTTCCGCCTTCAAGGGTAAAAAAAGGGCGCTGTATTATCAATCAGGGGAAAAACGTATTTTAAAAAATAGGGTGATCACCGTAGTCGTCTACGGTAAACACCCTAGGTCGGCTCGAAATCGAGAGGGAGACAAAAAGCCCCTCCTTCTTTCGAAGGAGGGCAGTTCGGGGAGGAGGCTAGGAAACAGTTTTGGGATTGATGAGGG
The DNA here is from genome assembly GCA_035635475.1 of Bacteroidota bacterium. Taxonomy (GTDB): domain Bacteria; phylum Bacteroidota; class Ignavibacteria; order UBA10030; family SZUA-254; genus VBOC01. Next base: position 15,644 of record DASQAZ010000011.1, read on the forward strand.
CGGATTCCACCGGTATTAGGGTCTTGTCCCGATGGAGACAATGCCCTTTTCAATCGCGTATTTGACCAAACCGGCAGTCTCGTGAATGTTGAGTTTCTGCATGAGGTTGGTGCGATGCGTGTCGACGGTGCGCGCGCTGATAAAAAGCTTATCGGCAATTTCCTGGTTGGTCAGGCCGCCGGCGATCAGTTTCAGGATTTCGATTTCCCGGTTTGTGAGAACCTCTTCGTTGAACGCGGCCGCCGGAACATTCTTGTTGGCGCGCCGGATAAATTCATCCACCATCAGCTTCGAGATGCCCGGACTGAAAAAGCGCTCGCCTGCGGCGATGGCTTTGACGGCGTTGAATAATTCCTCCTTGCCCGCGTTTTTTAACAAATATCCGCTGGCCCCGGCTCTCACCATTTGAAACACATAGTCCTCGCTCTCGTGGATGGTCAGGATAAGCACTTTGGTGCCGGCGCCGTCTTGTTTGATGATCCGGGTCGCCTCGATTCCGTTCATCCCCGGCATCGAGATATCCAGAATCGCAATATCGGGCTTGTGCTTCCTGACCTGTTCGATTGCCTCCTCTCCGCTCGAGGCTTCCCCCACCACCGAAAAGTCACCCGAGGTCTTGAGCAGTTGCCGGAGGCCGCTGCGAACGACGCTGTGATCGTCGGCGATCAGAATCCTGATTTTCTTCATTGCCCCACCGGAAACTCGACGGTAATCTTCGTGCCTTTCGTCGGTCCGGTCTCGATTCGAAATTTTCCTCCCAGATCCTCGGAGCGTTCGCGCATGCTGATTAAGCCGAGCCCCCGATCGACATCCTTCCGCTCGTGGACCTTTTCGGGATCAAATCCTTTCCCATCGTCCTCGATCACAAGGGACACCGTGCCGTCCATCTGGCTGAGCCGCACGGAAGCCGCCGATGCGGCGGCATGCTTGGCGATGTTCGAAAGGGCTTCCTGCACTATCCGAAAGAGCGCGATCTCAACATGAGGGTCGTGGCGGGCCCCGGCCTGTGCGGGGGGCTCAAAGTTGATCCTGATCAATTGAACTCGCTGGAATTCCTCGCAGAGAAGCTGCAGAGCAATGACCAGTCCGAAATCGTCCAGCACTGCGGGGTGCAGGTTTGCCGAGATGCGCCGGATTTCGGTGATCATCGAATCGATCTGCCACATGAACTTTTCGAGCTTTGTCCGCGTCTGCTTATCTGTCTCGGGAATGCTGTCCTCAAATACCTCGATATTGAATTTCATCCCGCTGAGCTGTTGTCCCAGGTCGTCGTGCAGTTCCCGTGCGATCCGGCGGCGCTCCTCTTCCTGTACGCGCTGCACCGATACTGCGAAGCGCTGGAGGTCTTCGTTCCGCTGGCGCGCCGCTTCCTCCAGCTGCCGCTGGAGATTCCTTTGTTCCGTGATATCGTGCGCAATCCCGACAAACGCCACCGGGGTTCCCGCATTATCCCTGACGATCGATGAGCTCATGATGATCGGAAACTCCTCCCCGTTCTTACGCCGGTTGAGCAGCTCCCCGGACCACCCGCCCTTGAGCGTTTGCGCATGAATTTCCTTCGTCAACCCGGGAGGATTGTTCGGCGATCGGAGAATCGTGATGTTCTTGCCGATGATTTCGGATGCCTCGTACCCGTAGGTTTTGAGAAATGCGGGATTCACGGAAATAATGTTGTTCTCCATGTCGGTAATCGACACGCACTCCTGCATGCTGGTGATCGTGTGAGCCAGCATCTGGATTTTTTGTTCAGCCAGACGGCGCTCCGTCACGTCGCGAAAGACCCCGAGCAAGAATGCTTTCCCGTGCTCCAGCTCGACGAAGGAATTCGTGACCTCGAGGTAGAGGGTTTTTCCTGAACGGAGCGTCGGGATACGCTCGATGTGGGTTTCAATTTCCCGTTGTTCAAACCGGCGGCGGTACTTCTGAAGCATCTCCTCGGGCCTCACGCTCCCCGAGTACGTGACGGTGATCGGCTTGCCGGTGAGGTCCTCCTGCTTCATCTCAACCAGTTCGCAGAATCCCGCATTCACTGCGATGATCGTTCCGTTCTCGTCCGTGAGCCGCATTCCGTCCATCGCATTCTCCCAGACCGAGCGGAAGCGCTTTTCCGACTGGTGGAGCGCATCCTGGACCCTTTTTCGCTCGGTGATATCCCTGATGATGCCGGTGAACACGTGCTTCCCGTCCTTGATGAATTCTCCGAATGAAATTTCCAGGGGAATCTCCTTTCCGCTCTTATGAAGACCCGGAAGTTCGATTCCGTCCCACGCGAGATGTTTCTTGCCGGTACCGAGGTACCGCTTGAGCGCCGCTTTGTGCACATGCCGCAGGTATTCGGGCATCAATTTCGTGAGCTGCTGGCCCTGCATCTCGCGCAGCGGATACCCGAATATTTGTTCGGCGGCACCGTTAATCGAAAGAATCTTGCTCTCCTCGTCGATCATGATGATCGCATCGGAAACCGTTTCGACGACCGTGCGATAACGCTCTTCGCTCTCCCTGATGGCCTCGTCCACGCGTTTCAGCTCGGTGATATCTCGCACCAAATGAACAAACCCGACGGTCTCGCCGTCGCTCGCGATCGGGGAAACAGAGAGCAAACCGGGAAAGGTGCGTCCGTTCCGTCTGCGCAGCTTGACTTCCGAGAGGATCGAGCGTGTCCCCGCCGGCGCATTCTCGTACGCGCCGAGAAGGAGCTCTTTCCCGTCTTCCAGGAATTCGACGAAACGGAGGCGGTCGATCCGTTCCTCTCCCACACCGAGCATCTCTTTGAACGACTGGTTGGTGAATACGATTCGTCCAGAAGGGTCGGTCACGGCGAGCAGCCCACCCATCACATCGAGAACCGTCTTCGCGCTCGTCTCCGGGGTCAGCGACATCAGCTGAAATTGAACGATCGCGTAGGTGACGAAGGCAACCGTGATCGTCGATGAAACGACGGAGATGCGAACGAACTGTATTCCGAGCAGGGGCAGGACTGCGTCGATGATCGAGCTCGGGAGCAGGGGGATAATCACACCCAGAAGTATGAAAAGCGACTGTTTCCGTTCCCTCTTGAACCTCCCCGCAACGTACTTTTGGTAACACAGATAGAGTCCCCAGAGAAAATAGGATTCGAGCCAGAGAATATAATAGAGGAAGCCTTCCCCCGGCGTCGATGCATACCCCCACGGCAGATGCGTCACCTTCGTTATATACCCCTGCGATTGCAGTAACGAAAAAATGGCCGCGGGACCATAAATAAGCACCATCATCCACCATCGACTGCGGAACCGGGGCTTTTCTGTAAAGGCAAGCGTGAAGTGCAGGAAGAACGCCGGAAGCAGGCGGAATCCGATTCCGCAAACGCGGTTCACCATGGCGGCGACCTCAACGTCGTCGGTGGAGCGCATGATCACCTCACCGCAGCCCCACACCACCAGCGAGAAGATCGCAAGCGACCATAACCGGTTGACCGCGCTCCTGGGATTCTTCAATAGAACAAAGACCGCATGGGCGGTATTAATAAACGTAGCGGCGAGGCTGACAAGGGCGTAGGTACCGATCGATATGTAGGCGGCTGCGGGGGTCATGCCGTCAGTTATGGACTGAAATGAGGCTGCGGGCCGGGGTGCAGGAGAGAGAAAAAGAACTCGTATTCAGGGATGTCATTAGTATACTGTGCCCTGAGTGGTCAGTGTAAAAATAGTGTCGGTAGCGCAAATGTAGCGTTTCGAACGGTCATTTTCAACCGACTTGACATCGATCGGCAATTTGACTATTATCGAAGTGCTTCGATGCTTCAGGCCTGACATCGCTTAGTACTCCGAAGAACCGTCGTTTCTCTTCCCTTGTGAGGCATAATCCGCGATTTACCCATAAAAACGCTTCGAGATATGTGAGATGTGAAGCCCCGCCCCACGATTCAAGACGTCGCGAAAGCGACATCCGTCTCGATTTCAACGATCTCTCTCGTACTCAATAATAAGCCCAACGTCAGCGAAGAAACTCGCCGCAGAGTAAATCAGGCCATCCGTGCTCTTGGCTACCACCCCGTTCGGAGCGCCCGCGGTCTTGCCTCCAAGGCAAGCGGAAATATCGGCTTTATCCTCGCAGACGAACACTTCAGCGCAGTCGAACCCTTTTACACGAGAATCTTTCTGGGCAGCGAAGTCGAAGCCCGCAATCACAATTACTATATTCTTCTCACGACCGTCCCGAAGCGATTGAAAAAAAATGATTCAATCCCTCGCTTCCTCCACGAGAAGAATGTCGATGGCGTCATCGTGGCGGGAAAATTCAATCCCAAACTCATCGAGTATATCGAAAGGCTGGGCCTCCCGATCGTCCTCGTGGATTACGCGCTGAAGGGCAAGAGATATTCATCGGTCCTGATCGACAATTTTAAGGGCGCGCGCGCGGCCACCCTTCACCTCATCGAGACCGGACATTCGAAGATTGCATTCATCGGAGGAGATCCGGACCATCCGAGTATTGGCGAGAGACTCGCAGGCTATAACGAAACGCTGAGGCGGGAAGGGCTTCCGCTTGATCCCTCCCTGGTCATCACCGATGAGGAAGACACGCGTATTCACAATGGATATAATGCGATTCAACGAATTCTAAATCAAGGCGGAAAGCCCACGGCGGTTTTCGCCGCCAACGATGCGATGGCGATCGGCTGCATGAACTACCTCAAGGCGACCGGAATCAGAATCCCCGAAGACATTGCCATCGTCGGCTTTGACGACATCGACCTGAGTTCGCACGTTGACCCCCCGCTTTCGACCGTGAAGGTTTTCACAGAGGAAATGGGGAAAATCGCAATCCGGAGAATTGTCGAGATGATCAAGGAAAAAACTCAGCACGTTTTTACCGTTCATCTGCCGGTCGAGCTTGTTGTCCGGGCTTCTTCGGCTCCCCGGGTCCGGAGCGATCCGAAGCGCGGCGCGCCGATTTCTTTGACACGCCGTCCCCGCGGACCCGCGATCGCCCAAGGCAAGGATAAAGACCACGGAGCTTGAAACACTCATTTTCTAGCTTGAATATTTGAATGATTAATCAACGCGTTTGTCCCACCCTAACTCAAGAGAGGAGAGTTACAATGAAGTGGCATACATTGTTTTTCGGGAGTCTGCTTTTTATCGGCTTGACTGTCTCAGGAGCATTCGCTCAGCCTGTCAGCCTCAATACGATCGGCGGCTTCGAGGGAACGCTTCCGTCGTACTGGACGAGGGGGAACCAGCCCAGCAGCTCGACGCTCAGTTGGGCAACCGATCAGTTCGCGTCACTCGGACACAGCCTCAAGATCACTAAGCCGTCAACCACGCCCGATT
>DASQAZ010000012.1:0-8318 GCA_035635475.1 Bacteroidota bacterium
TACACGATATATGTGGTTACCGTCGGGGGAGATGTTCTGGCGGGGTTTCGATTCTTCATCCCCGTTCTTCCATTTATTTATCTGTTCGTGCAGGAATCCGTCGAGGGACTGTATGGATGGGCGGAGATGAAAATGCCCGCCCTGAGGCACCTTGCGATCATACTTCCCGTCGTTCTGGGATACCTCACCTTCACCATTCCACTTGATTACCTGCGTGAAAGCTGGATGAGGGAAAACGCGCTCGTCCAGAAAATGGCTCAGACAGGCAAGTGGATCAAGAAGCATTCAACGCCGGGCAGCGTCATCGCGGCCTCGACGATCGGCGCGATTTCGTATTATGCGGAAGTGACGCTCATCGATATGCTCGGGTTAACCGACGAGACGATCGCCCACCATCCGGAGAGGGTTTTTGGCGTTGAGAGCAACTGGAAGGAACGGAATTACAACGTAACCTACGTTCTCTCCCGCAAGCCGGATTGGATCTGCTTTTCCACCGGAATCAAGCCGAGCGCATTTGCCGAGCGCGCGCTCTTTACGCGCGAGGAATTTCGCCGGTGGTATTACCCGTATTACTTCCACCCCTCGGCCGACGCAGGGGATGTCGGCGTCATGTACAGGCGGAGCGATGCGCCCCGGGGCGATTCTCTCCCGCCGGTCGATCCAACGATCGATAATCAGTTCATCAACTACTATTATGAAGGGATGAATCGCAAGCGGCAGAATCCGCCGGAGGCCCTGGAATATTTCCGCAAGGCGCTCGCGATCGCCCCTGCGGACTTTGCCCTGATCTACCAGGACATCGGCGATATCTACGGCTCCCGGGGGGAGCGGCAAGCCGCGCTCGATAATTACGAGCACGCCCTGACGGTCGACAGCCGCCTGGTGGGGAGTCATCTCGTGCTGGGTACCTACGCACTGAATCAGGGGGATTACCGGACTGCCAGGCGACATCTGGAATGGATAGTGCGCCTCGATCCCGACTACTCGGCCGGATGGGCGTACCTGGGAAAAGCCTATGACGCTTCCGGAGCGATCGACTCGGCGATCGTGGCATATGAAAACGCTCTCCAGGCGGCGCCGAACGATTCCACCGCAAGTAATTCCCTCCAGAGACTCAGGACTCATGGGTAGCGTTCGCAGACAAACGTGAAAAAGAGCCACGGGGTGAAGCAGCCACCGCAAAAGCTGCGGGATCTGAAGGACTGGCATGCCGTTCTGGCGATCGGAGCCATGGTGCTGGTGTTTTTTCGTGACATTCTTTTGCAGAAGGCTTTTTTCTGGGAAGATTTCATGTACCAGTACTACCCCTTCCGCAATTTCGCCGCGGTCTCGCTGAGTAACGGAGACCTTCCCCTTTGGAATCCGTACACGTTCAGCGGGATGCCGTTTCAGGCCGATATCCAGACGGCTCTTTTCTATGTTCCCAATCTTCTGTTAACTCTCTTTGTGACCAACGGGCGCCTGCAGCTTTTCTGGCTCGAGGCGATGATCATTCTTCACTACGCAATTGCGGGCGTTTGCCTGTACTACCTCGCGAAGGATCTCGGAGCGCGAAAACTATTCGCGCTGTTCGGCGGAGTAGTCTACGCTCTCTCCGGATTCATGATCATGCAGGCGATCCATGAAACGTTCGTCTGTCAGGTGGCGTGGCTGCCGCTGGTGATCCTGCTGTTCCGCCGGGCGCTTATCCGAAGATCCGCCGGTTATATGATCGGCGCGGGTCTCGTGCTCGGGCACGGGGTTCTTGCCGGCTCTCCACAGCTCACGCTGTATATTTTCACGCTTCTTTTTCTTTACTTCTGTTTTGAATTGTTCGCTTCGCTCAAGACCGACGGCGCACGAAAGTCGCTCGTGATGGTTCCGATCGCGGCGGGAACGGTTCTCGTGGCGATCGCGCTCACCGCGGTGCAGTTATTGCCCACACGGGAGCTTGCCCCTCTGTCGACGCGCGCTGAAATCTCATTCGAGCAATCTGCAGAGGGATCGGTGGCATGGGAGCAACTTTTGACGCTCATCGCGCCGAAATACTTCGGGACAAGCGGCGCCCAGGGCTCTAATTTCTGGATGTCCGGCCCTTACTGGCAGTATTGGGAGACGTGCATGTACATCGGAGTCGCGGCCTTGGTCGCCGTGGGCGCCGCGCTGCGATTGATAAAAAAGAATCGCTACCTCGCCTTCTTTTCCTTGATCGCCCTCTTCGGCCTGCTGTATTCCTTTGGCGATAATTTCTTTCTTCACCCGATCTTCTTCAGGCTCGTCCCCGGCTTTGACAAGTTTCGCGTGCCCGCGCGGATGATATACCTGTTCATATTCGGCTGCTCGATCCTCAGCGCCTTCGGGCTTCAGGAGCTCTTCGAGAAGCTGCAATCACAGCCCGACCGATTGAAAAAGGGAATCATCTCGATCGCCGGCGCGGGCATCATCGTGTGGTTGATGGCCCAGTCCGGTGCATTCCAATCGGCCCGCAATCCCCAGCAGTTGCCCCAGATCCACGCCGTGGCGGTGAGCGGCGCAACGGCGGGAATGGTGTTCCTGCTGATCGTTGCGGGGATACTTTTTCTTGCGAGCCGGCGAACGATCTCCGCGTCGGCTGCCGTGGGCGCGCTCTTCGCGCTGCAGTTCATCGATGTCAATATCTTTGGATTCGATCAGAACAACGGGAACGTTAACCCCGACGATTACTATGCGAGCAAGGCGGACATCGTCAGCCTCCTGAAGGAGGACGGAAAGGCGGAATACTTCCGGGTCAATTCACGCCAGGGCGGCTCGATGATCCTCGACCGCAATCAGGGCATGGTCGACCGCATTTTCATGATGGAAGGGTATACGCCGCTCGGCCTGCAGCGCCTCTATCCTCCGTCCAGGAACTGGGACCAGACCTGCGACATGCTTAACGCGAAATACAGGATCGCCGTGAATCAACAGAAGCAATCGATGGGTATGATCAAGGCCAGCACCTATCTTCCCCGGGCATTCATGGTGTACCGGGCGAAAATCATTCGCGATGAGAATGAGGAACGAACATTTATGGCAGGCAACGACTTTGATCCCGCGCGGATGATCGTCGCTGAGGAAAGTCCCATACGAGGATCGGTTTCCGGCGAGGGTGGGCAGACGCCAACGACCGACACGGCTTACACGTCTGAGTGGTCGGCGTCCATCACATCGTATGCTCTGAATGCAATCAGCCTGAATGTGACATCATCGAAAGACGGCTACCTGGTCCTCAGCGAGATCTATTACCCCGGCTGGAATGCGTATGTCGACGGCGTACAACAGCGGATTTACCGGGCGGATTGGAGTCTACGGACGATTCCTATTTCCGGGGGAAATCACCGGGTGGAGGTCCGGTTCGAACCCGATAGCTTTCGCCGGGGATTCTGGCTGACCTCCGGGACGCTTTTTGTGTCGGCCGCCGTCCTGGCCGGTTCAGCCACCATGGGCAGGAGAAGACGCGCACGGAAGATCGAACAATCTCCTCCGCCGACGGGTTGACATTGAGCGCCGACCAAATCGTTCTTGGGCATACGGAGAACTGGACGCCCGATCATTTACTCATCACTGTTCTCTTGCCCTTCGCCGGATGAAGATCATCATCCTTGGAACTGCCTACCCCCTCCGCGGAGGAATCGCACACTTCAATGCGCTGCTCGCATCGCAGCTCCAGAAGAAGCACGCCGTCCGAACGATTACGTTCAAGCGGCAGTATCCGAAGATTTTTTTTCCGGGAACGACGCAGGACGAACCGGGCGGCCGATCCGACGTTCCCCCCGCCCCGCAATTGATCGATTCGATTAACCCTTTCAACTGGATACGGGTTGCGCGAATGGTTCGCAAAGAAAAGCCGGATCTGATTATCTTCAAGTACTGGCTGCCATTCTTTGGGCCGTGCTTCGGAACGATCGCGAAACTGGCGAAGAGGAACACCGGCACGAAGGTGCTCTTCATTTGCGATAACATCATTCCGCACGAACGCCGGCCGGGGGATGTTCTTTTCACCCGGTATGCATTCAGGCAGGCCGATTATTTCATCGTACAATCGGATGCCGTCGAGCTGGACCTGAAAAGAGATTTCCCCGGCGCAGTCTACCGCAAGGTCCCCCACCCCCTTTATGAAATTTTCGGGGATGCGATGCCGAAGGAAAAGGCGAGAGCCGCCCTGGGAATCGCCGGGAAAAATGTCTTGCTCTACTTCGGGTACGTGCGGCCCTACAAGGGGTTGATGGTGTTGATCGATGCGATCGGCCGGCTGAAAGAATCAGGTGAAAAGGATGTTCTGTTACTGATCGTCGGCGAGTTCTACGATGACGAGGCAAAGTACCGTGATCGTGTTCGCGACTTGGGCCTCGAGTCCTCGGTCCGGTTTGTTTCCAATTATGTGCCCAACGAGGAGGTTGCGACGTATTTCAGCGCGGCAGACGTCGTGGTTCTGCCGTACCTTTCAGCAACGCAGAGCGGGATTACGCAGATCGCATACAACTTCGACAAACCGGTGATTGCGACGAACGTCGGGGGATTGGGCGAAGTTGTTATCGGCGGAAAGACCGGTCTGCTCGTTCCCCCGAATGATGCCCCCGCTCTCGCGGCAGCGATGGCGAGATTTTACCATGAGAACAAGAGCGAGGAATTCACGAAAAACGTCAGAGAGGAGAAACGGAAATATGGTTGGGAACGGCTTGTGTCAGGCATCGAGGAGTTGATGAAAGAAGGTCGGTAAGTGGTCACGGAAGGATCGAAGCGAGGAATTCCGTATATTCGTAGAGAGTTTACGGGGTGTATGCGCCCCGTAAGCTCTCTTTTTTGTTTGCCAACGAAAGATGCGATCATGACTTTAATCGGGGGAGGGCGAGGACGATGAATGCCGACGTGATACGGTGCCCTGTTTGCGGCTCGTCGAGCCTGAGGCCCCGGCCGTTCGGCTACCAATTCAATGGGAGCCGGCTCGAAGGAATTGAGTGTCTTGCGTGCAAGATCATTTTCGTCAGTCCGCAACCCTCTCCCGAAGATATGGCGCGAATGTACTCGAAAGAATACTTCCAAGGGGATTTTCGGTGCAGCCACGAGGGCAGCTACTTTGACGATGCGACGCTCGCACGGATTGTGGACGAAGAGCTTCTTCGGCGCATCATGATTTATAAACCGGCCGGCAAATTCCTGGAAATCGGCTGCGCGGGAGGAGCGTTCCTCAATGCCGCACGGAACGCCGGCTACGAGGTGCGGGGTGTGGAATTCTCGGACGACGCGGCGCGGTTTGCGCGCGACAAGTTCAAGCTTGATGTCGTTACCGGCGACATCCTCAATGTCCCCCTCCCCCCTGATGCATACGACGTCGCATTCATGGGCGATGTGCTGGAACACCTTCCCGATCCGGTTGCATCATTGAAGGCGATTCACCGGTTCATGAAAGACCGGGGACTTCTCGTAATCCTCTGCCCCATGCAAACCAACACGCTGTACTCGAGGCTGGGATTTGCGGCTTATTGGGCGCTCGGCAGGAAGGCAACCGTTCACCTGCCGCCGTATCACCTCTTCGAATTTCGACCGGGGAGCATCGCGCGGCTCGTCCGGAGCTGCGGCTTCGAGGTCACTCGCCTGGGGCAGTCGGCCATTCCCCCGTCGCAGATTGCACAGCGCGGAACGTTTCTTGAAAAAAGCTTGAAGAAACTATTTCAATATCCGAACTACCTGCTCACGTCTCTCTTCCGCGTTCTGGGAGATCGAGTCGAACTGTATGCCACAAAAATAACTGAACCCTCTGCATGAAAATCGCACTGGTTTTCGGAACGCGCCCCGAGGCCATCAAGATGGCGCCGGTCGTCAAAGAGCTCGAGCGGCGGAAGGTGGACCATATTGTCATCGTGACGGCACAGCACCGCCAGATGCTGGATCAGAAGCTGAACGTGTTCGACATTGTTCCTCATTATGACCTGGATATCATGGAACAGGATCAGGACCTGTACTATGTGACAACGGCAGTGCTCAATGAGATCAAACCGGTCCTGCTCAAAGAGATGCCGGACGTATTACTCGTTCAGGGCGACACGACCACGACATTTGCCGCCAGTCTCGCTGCCTACTATCAGAAGATCGTTGTCGGTCATGTGGAAGCGGGGCTTCGGACCTGGAATAAGTTCAACCCGTTTCCCGAGGAGATCAACAGGCAGTTGACAACGCGGCTGACCGATTTGCATTTCGCGCCGACGGAGTGGGCGAAGAATAATCTTTTGAGGGAGGGAGTAGCTCCCGAACGCATTTTTATCACCGGGAATACCGTCATCGACGCTCTCCTGATGATCGTCGATCCGAATTATCAATTCAAGGATGAATCCCTGAAAGCGATCGATTTCACCAGGCGACGGGTGATCGTGCTGACCTCGCATCGCCGCGAGAATTTTGGCGAGCCCATGCGGCACGTGTTCTCGGCCTGCCGCCAGCTCGTCGAGAAAAACCATGACGTTGAACTGATCTATCCGGTCCATCCGAACCCGAACGTGCGAAAGGTCGCCAATGAAATCCTATCGGGCATTCCCCGCGTCCACCTCATCGAGCCGATGGAATATCGTCCGTTTGTCCAGCTCATGAACAAATGCTATCTGATTCTGACCGACTCAGGAGGGGTCCAGGAAGAAGCGCCTACTCTGGGAAAGCCCGTGCTCGTCCTTCGGAAGACGACCGAACGGCCGGAAGCGATCGAAGCAGGGACTGCGAAGCTCGTCGGCACGGACGAGCGCACGATCCTCGATACGGCTCAAAAGCTTCTTTCCGATAGTGCGGAATACAAGAAGATGGCGACGAGAACAAACCCGTACGGCGACGGGAAGGCGGCACAGCGCATCGTCGACATCATCCAGCAGCGGCGCTAGACCCACGTGGCTGCGGATTTCCCAAGCGTTTATTGCATCATTCTTAACCTGAACGGGGGCGAATTATTGCGCGATACGCTCGACTCGGTTCAGAAGATGTCGTATTCACGTTTGAGGACCGTCGTCGTGGATAACGGATCGAGCGACAGAAGCAGCGTCCTCGTGCGGGAGCAGTACCGGGGAGTCACGCTCATTGAAAACGGAACGAACCTCGGATTCGGCGAGGGAAATAATGTCGGCATACGGTATGCGCTGGCTCAAGGCGCCGATTGGGTCCTGCTGCTCAATAATGACATCGTCGCCGCCCCGGACATGTTGTCCGAGATGATGACTGTCGCCGTACTGGACCCCCGTATCGGCATCCTTGCTCCCAAAATTTACTATCATTCGCTCCCGGACACTTTTTGGTACGCCGGCGGAAATGTGAACTACTGGAGCGGCATCGTCTCCCACAGGGGAGTCGGTCAGAAGGACCGGGGCCAGTTCGATCGCATCGAGGACACAAAATATATTACCGGCTGTGCGATGCTCATTCGCCGGGCGGTGCTCGAAAAGGTCGGAATGTTTGATCCGATATTTTATCCGGCATACTCGGAGGATGCCGACCTCTCAACGCGGACGCTGCGCGCGGGACACCGGCTGGTGTACGTTCCGCGGGCAAAACTATGGCACAAGGTCTCGGCGTTCAGCGGCGGCGGCATATCGCCCATGAAGACCCGGCTGAAGGTTGAGCACAACCTCATTTACTTCAAGCGTTACGCCCGGTGGTATCACTGGATCACGATACCCTGGTGTGTGGGCGGCCTTGCGATCATCTTTGTGATCAGGCAACTCCTGAAAGGAAACTTCAAGGTTGTCGGCGCGCTTGCTCAGGGATTCTTCAACGCCCTGGGCCGGCTCTGGTCTTCAAAGCCCCCCGCCCGCGCGCTGCCCGGGTCTGACGCGGGTCGCCCATCGTGACAATCGCGGGCTTCTCCCCTCATTACTTGTAATTCTTTCCGATTTTATCTATTTTTGTGGCGCCGAATGACTGGCTCGATTCTCCACCAAGTTTCTGAAATCCCCGGCATAATGAATGCAGATTAAGATCGAATCGAGACACCTCGGCGATGTCGTCGTTCTTGCACCGGAGGTGTTCGAGGACGAACGCGGATTCTTTTTGGAGGCTTACCGGGAAGATCAATTCAAGTCGCTCGGATTGCCGACAAATTTCGGGCAGGACAACCATTCCCGATCCGCCAGGAACGTCGTTCGCGGCCTCCATTTCCAGTGGGAGCCGCCGATGGGAAAACTGATGCGCGTAACGTACGGGAGCGCATTTCTTGTCGCCGTCGACATCCGGAAAGGATCGCCGACGCTGGGGAAGTGGTTCGGCATAGAGGTCTCGGCACAGAATAAAAAAGAGGTCTGGGCGCCCGCGTGGTTTGCCCGGGGTTTTTGCGTGCTTTCCGACTT
>DASQAZ010000013.1:0-3164 GCA_035635475.1 Bacteroidota bacterium
CAGATGATCTTTGGTAAGCACGGCAGTGGTTTCGCGTTCCGGTGTGCAACCGCGCGTGGGGTGAAAGAAGAGCCCCAGCTTAAACTTGGCTCGGAGCACTCGCAGTACAGCTTCATTCACGACCTCTTCCTTTACTCTTCCGCTGCGCACAAGGTTCGGGATTTCCTGCTGATAAATTCTGCTGACCATGTCGAGGTCGACGCCGGCGTTCAACGCGAGAGAACCGGCATCTGCGCGGTTAGCTGCGATGCCGTGTGCCTGTAGCTCTTCGATCGCCGTCCAATCACTCACCACGAAGCCGTTAAAACGCCACTCACCCCGCAAAACGTCCGTGAGGAGAAATCGATTAGCGGAGCTGGGGACGCCGGAAATTTCATTGAACGACGACATGATGCTTCCGGCGCCGGCTTCCACAGCCGCCTTGAAGGGAGGGAGATAAATCTCGCGAAGCGTCCGTTCCGAAATGTCTACCGAGTTATAGTCGCGCCCCCCTTCCGCACCTCCATACGCAGCAAGATGCTTTGCGCAGGCAAGAATGGAGGTGGAATCAAGCAGCCCTTTCCCCTGAAATCCTCGCACACGTGCGGCTGCCATGAGCGAGCCGAGATACGGATCCTCGCCGGAACCTTCCACTATTCGCCCCCAGCGGGGGTCACGTGCAATATCCACCATCGGTGCGAACGTCCAGTGAATACCTGCCGCCGAGGCTTCGATCGCAGCAACGCGGGCGGTGCGCTCTGCAAGATCCGGATCCCACGAGCTCGCTTCGGCAAGCGGAACGGGAAATATGGTTCTGAAACCATGAATCACATCGACGCCGAGCAGCAGGGGAATATGCAGCCTGCTCTCCTTCACGGCAATTCTTTGTGCTTCGGCGACGGGTACTGCGCCGGACAGATTCAGAAATGAGCCGACGAGGCCTTGACGCACAAGGGCTTGTTCCTCATCTGTCAAGAGCGCACCAAGCTTCGAAACTCCTTGCCAGGATATCTGACTGAGTTGTCCGCATTTTTCTTCGAGCGTCATGAGATGCAAGAGAGAATCGATTTGCCGTCCAAAGGAGTTATCCTGCGCTCGGAGCGAACTCAACGAAACAACCATAGCCCCAAGAAGTGTCCAGATAAGAGACCCGAGAGGCGCGAGCGGCTTCGATTTCTTCATTGATCTTTTCCGCATGCGTAGGAGATAAGATTGATCATATACTGTTGAAGCACAGGATCGGGACGGCGAGAGTACAGAGAATCGGGTTCACGCATCTGACCGGGACGTCGGGCGTACAAAGAATCGGACCGACTCGCGGAAGCTGGTTGCCGAGCGTCGAATGAATCGGGCTGACTCGCTTTCCCAAGCCTGCTGCGTAGTTGAAGTCGCGAGATGATGACTGTGCCTTTACCATACGAGACTTCGGAGACAGCAATGACTCCGAGTTTCAGTCCGCAGCGCGCGAGGACTTCGCTCTTTTGATCGCAGATAACATCGTGCTGAGACACTACTTCACCGCCAAATCCGCCGTTGAACATCTTCAAATGCTCCTTTCCAATACGTTTCCACAACGGATGCCGGTGATCTTCTGCAAAAACATAGGAGTCGTACCCGCCCCTGTCAGTATCTTCCCTTCGCGCGACGGTCAGCGACAATTTCTCCAGCACCTGAATCTGTTTCTTGCCGTTGATGCCATATTCCGGCTCGATGAGGATGAGGGATCCCCCATCGCTGACGAACCGAGAAACATCTCGCGATCGTTGAGCGAAGCGCTTGTCATTTAGCGTCCCCTCTCCGATAATGACGGCGCGGATGTCATGAAAGGCGGCATCCTCGAAGCTTGAGACTTTAACGGCATAGGCCTCGAGAAACTCAGACAATTCTGTCCGAGAGGGGAGGACGGATTCTCCGGTTGTGTTCGAGAGAATGGCCACATGGATCCCGGATCCGGAGAATACTGGTTTTTCAAAGACATGAACAATTTTTTCCGAGTGGGCAATCTCCTTGCCCTCTTTTCCGGAAAGAAGTCTTGCCGCAATTTTGTAATCCCCGGGAAGCTTCGGCAGCTTGGCTTCAATCGGAACGATCGACATCCCGTTGCCATCAACAGAGATTGTAAGATGATGTTCCGAGAGCCAATCACCGGCCATACTGACAATTCCATAACGAATTGCACCAGTTTCCTTAACCGGCCCGTCATTGAAAACGAAAAGACGTATTGTGCGGGTTTCGCTGACGAAAAAATGCCTGTCCCATAGTTCAAGGCTAATCCCAAACGGGGAAAACGCATTCTTTAGTGTTTTGAGTAAGGGCTTCGGTTGAAGATCCTTGATATGGCCGAGGAACCAGTGCCCCGTCGGTCCTTCATTGTTGCTCAGATAGACGAACGGCTGAATCGCATCAATTCGCATCCGCCGGAAAAGTTCAACAAGTTCCTGTGCGAGGAACGATTGATGTTCGATAACTTCGTCCTCCGTGTGATCCCTGCCCAACCATCGTTCAATGACATCTTGGGTGAGTGCGGTCGGTTTCGAATTCTTGTCCAGCCACCACCAGAGAAATTCATTGACGACGGAAGGGGCCGGAGCGTGTTCAAGGTCTTCCAGCGCTTGTGTGTAGCCGAACTTACGCTCGTTGAGGACCGGGCCGAGCGAGTAGATGTACGGATGCTGCTCAACAAAATCAACGGATTCCCAGGGTCTTGTCGGATCAAGCCTTTTCATCTCCGGAATAATCTCGTTCTGCACTACTGCATCGGCGGACTCGTTCAGTGCATCCCAGATAATGATGCTCGGATGGTTCCAGTTATCCTGCAGCCAGCGGGTGAATTCTTTTGCAATCTGTTCCCTGGTGCCGGTCGTCGTCCAAAATGGCCACTCGTCTTGGATCAGCATACCATGCTTGTCGGCGGCGTCGTACCACCGGTTATACATTTGACCGAGGTGATTCCGGAAGAAGTTGAAATTGTGCGCCTTCGGAATGTCGATCAGCGCTTTCTTGATCCAATCCTGATTCCACGGGAGGGTACCCCGATCCACATCCGAGAGGAAACGATGGAAAGCGATGTTGCCTCCCCTGAGAAATATTTTCCTTCCATTGAAAAGGAAATCTCCATTCACAATCCTGAAGTCGCGCATCCCGAAGATCGTCGCGCAGGTATCTCCGTTCGAATCCGGATTCCG
>DASQAZ010000014.1:0-8931 GCA_035635475.1 Bacteroidota bacterium
TTGGGCGGAACTAGAATTTTGGTATTCCTGATCGTACATGACCGGCCGCTCGAGGATCTCCTGGATGGCGAAGAGGGCGATCACGACCTGGTCACCTCGACGTTCACAGATCAGAACGGCGCTTATTCGGTGATGTTGTCACGGGCACATTACATTGTGGGGGCGTTGATGGAAGGGTTCTTCCCACAATTCTGGGATCACAAGAACTCGCCGCTTGAGGCGAATATCATCAGTCTCGAGCACGACACAAGTGGAGTAAATTTTGATTTGAATCCTTCCGGTAGCGCGTTCGGTGTGCTCTCTGGAACGATGTTCAGCGCGGTCGACAGCTCGAGGCTCCGAGGTTTGATCCTGGGATTCCATAAGCCCGCTCCCGACTCGGCCTTCAGCGGAATCGTCATTTTTACGAATACGGACCTTTCGGGGAATTACCTCCTCCAGGGGATGCCCTTTGGCTATTATGTCGTCCTCGCTCTTCCAAGGGGCGAGTTTGTCCCGACATTCTATAGCACAACCGGAGGTACGCTCTTCCATGACAGCGCCACAGCGGTGGGGGTCTTTGGGGACTCGGTCGGAGGTATCAACATCTACGCCCGGCCCGACTCAGTTCAGGGGCTCAATTCCGTATCCGGCACAGTTCAGACCGGATCTCCAACAATTGAGAGGGCACCCGCGACGGTGGGGCCTCTCTCCGGTGCGATTATTACGATCATCTCTCAACAGACACATGCGCCGGTAGGGAGCGCGCTCACACTTGCAGACGGTAGTTATGCGGTGGCCGGCTTGGCTCCCGGGTCATACACGGTCGTGTTCCAGAAGCCCGGGAAGAGTACAGCGGCCAGCCCGGTTAGCCTGGCATACAACAATAATGCACCGAGCACTTTGACGCTCAATGCCCAACTCACCAATCAATCGGGCGGGCCGGGTCACATCGGAACGATGAGCGTCCAGCAGGGGTGGAATCTTATTTCCTTGCCGGTCACCGTGGCCGACCAGCGAAAGACGGCGGTTTTTCCTAACTCGGTATCACCCGCATTCCGATACGATAACTCGGGGTATGTAGTCTCGACCGATCTTGATTACTCATCTGGTTACTGGGTGAGGTTTCCGCTCGTCCAGGCCTTTACCCTACAGGGTGCCGCAAGGACAAGCCAAACGATCCCGGTTCGCGCGGGGTGGAATATGATCGGTTCGGTCTCGACTTCTGTGCCGGTTTCAGCAATCCAGGCGAGCTCTCCCAATCTCATTCGTTCGGGATTCTTCAGCTACGACCTGGGTTATACGTATTCAAGCTCCATCCTTCCCGGCAGGGGATACTGGGTGAAAACCTCAGGGTCTGGTACGTTAACACTTCAAAGCGGCCCCTCGATGCCGCCAAGACCGGATGGAGTTTCGAGGGAACTTTCGGAGCTCAATTCGATAACAATACGGGATGCGGCAGGCTTCTCGCAAGTGCTCTACTTTGGGAGGGCGGCAAGTTCGCCGGGAGGCGGCGGATTTGAAATGCCCCCGGTCGCTCCGCCGGAGGCATTCGATGTGCGATTTGCTTCGCAGCGTTTTGCCGAGATTCAGCAATCGGATATCCGTAAGACCGAACAGTATCCGATCCTGATACAGTCTTCCAAAATGCCTTTGACGCTCAAGTGGTCAATCCGGACCGGTGAGGCGGTCTACAGACTGACTGATGGAAGCGGAAAGTCACTCATCGGCAAGCCACTGTCCGGCACCGGTTCTGCAACCATCGATGGGTCTTCGCTCGAGAAGGTGATACTCGAGGCTCGCCCGGCCCTGTTGCCGAAAGCATTCGCGCTGCATCAGAACTTTCCGAATCCATTCAATCCGTCGGCGATCATTCAATACGAATTGCCGCAGGACGCGCTTGTGACCCTCAAAGTGTATAACATCCTCGGGCAAGAGACTGCATCCCTTATCAACGAATTCGAGTACGCGGGTTACAAATCAGCCACTTTCAACGCGATCAATCTTCCCAGCGGTGTCTACTTTTACCGCTTGCAGGCGGGGAGATTTGTTGACGTCAAGAAGATGGTCCTGATCCGCTAGTAACCGGGCTTTGGGCGGCAGGGGAGGGCCGCCCAAAATGGTTGCGCCGATGGGGGTTATTCCAGGAGCTGCTTTTTCTGCTCGGGGGGGGAACGAGTTCCTGATGGCATCAATCGACCATCCCGTTATCGTAAAGTCCGGAAAGTTTGATCTTCCCGTTCCCTTCGTCATAAAACCGGAGGCGGGAGACTCTAGCCCGATTTATTTCTTCGTCGAGTCGCTTTTTGCCGGAAGCTCCACAGGCAGATCGTCGCGACTGCTCCACTCCTCGAATGATCCATCATAGAGGTGAGGCGTGTACCCGAGAAGCTTTGCGGCGATATAGACGGCGCTTGCGGTTTGACCGACATGACAGTACGCAACGACGTCATCACCGGGCGGAATGCCGGCGACTGCGAACTTTGCCTTCAGTGAATCGGAGGGGAGGTACTTATTTGTTGTGTCAAACAGTGTTGCGAAATATAAATTGCGTGCCCCCAGGATATGTCCCGGCCGCGGGTAGTTTCCACCGCCTCCCTTATAGAAATCAGCCGAACGGGCATCCACGATCGTCACTCCCGGCTTCTGCAGCCGCTCCTTTACGAACTCCGCATCGACAATCGCGTTCTTGGCGAGATGCGGCGTGATTTTTCCACGAGCGAATCGGGGCGCGTCCTTGGATACCGGTCTTCCTTCGGCTTTCCATGCGTCGAAACCGCCATCGAGGATCGAGGTCTGATCTGCCATGCCGAGATATTCCAGTGTGATATACGCTCGCGCAGTCGGGCTCACGTTTCCATTGACGCTGCAAAGTATGATGCGGGAGTCGATTGAGATGCCGACGCCTGCAAGAACCGTGTCAAGGTGCCTCAACGGCGGAAGCTGATAGTTCAGCTCGGGTGTCGGAATGGCGAACGCGCCTGTCCAGAGGAAGCGCGCATCCGGAATGTGCCCTCGAAGGTAAATCTGTCTGATTGGCGCCACATTGAGAACAACGAGATGTGGATCATTGAGGTGTTCCGCGAGCCATGAGGTGGTGACGAGTATGGGGGTCTTCTCGCCCGGTTTTCCGGTCGCGTCCTTTGGTGCAAGAAGAGTGCAAAAGGCAGCGATGATAATTAATGCCGGAATGAGCCGTTGCTTCATGGGTGTTCTCCTTCGGGATGCGATGGGGCGCAGCTAACCACTGATAATGATACGTGTTCGGTGAATGAAGGTTGCACCACCTTCGCCGGAATAGCTAGCAAGAAGGCGTCCCTGGGTCGGGACGCCTTCCGTGCAGTGGATTGTCAGTGTACCGCTCATTCCGGTGGGCATGTGAGGGAGGGCTCGGTCAGAATCCCTGCTGTGAGAATCAGCCTGCACGAACAATGGCCAGCCCTCTCTCATCTTCGAGAGAGGGCTCGTTCGTTTCTGTGTTGCGGGGACTATCTCGTAAGCAGCATCCGCCTTGTTTCGGTGAACTCCTTTTCCGCTGCCGAGGAGCGCGCGTGGATCCGGTAAAAGTAAAGGCCGCTGGGAAGTGCCGCTCCGTTATCTTGTGAGGCGCTCCATTCGATCGAGTGGTATCCCGCCCCGAGTTCTCCGTTGACCGGTGTGGCCACCTTTTGTCCGAGGATATTAAACACGCTCAACCGGACCATGCTGGGCTCCGGGAGGGCGAATGAGATCCTCGTGGTCGGATTGAAGGGGTTCGGATAATTCTGGTAAAGAACAAATTTGGCGGGCAACGATCCACCGGAGAAATCTTCTTTGGTGAGAGCGGTGGCCGCCGCGCTTGCGCCGACGAAGTGCAGCTCGTCCAAAAAGTAGGTCGTCGTTGCGCCGCTGATGTCCATGAAATTGATCCGGTGCACGACAAGATTCAGCGGGTTTAACTGGCTCATGGGCAGGGAGACCACAATCCACTGGTTCACGGGCACATCCCAAGAACTGATCAGCGGGAACGCAGACCCCTGATCATTCTGGAGCTGCACTTTGAGTGATAAGCCAATTGAAGGCGTATAAATTGCGAAGTCGAGACTTTTATAAGCCGACGGACGCACATCGATCGGGATTGCCCAGCCCCCGCTGTGCACGCTTAGTCCCCCCCATTTTCCCTGAATAACCTTGACTGATGTGACTCCGGAGAACTGCCGCTCTCTGCTGGCGAAATCTACCGTGGCGGCCCAGGATGCATTGATCCACGGCGATGCCAGACCCTCCTGGGCTACCCAAAGATCGGAGGCCGATGGCGCTCCGTTCGCGGTCGTCCAGCTCCAGGTGCCGGAGTAGGCACTTGTACCACTGGCATTCATCGCGCTCACGCGCCAGTAATAAGCGGTATTTGTTGACAGGTTATTGACCGTCCGCGACGTTGTCGTAATGCCGGATTGGTCGAGAACCGTAGTCGAAAAAGACGAGTTCAACGACACCTGGAGGCGGTAGGAGGCGGCCCCGCCGGACGCGTTCCAGCTCACGGTGACGGTCGTCGGCTGATTTAATGCGCCGTTGGACGGCGAGACCGGTGTCGGGGGGAGAGGCGTCGTGCGGCTGACGACATAACCCAAACCCTCTCGCGTACTTGTGGCAACGGGACGCCCATTTTGCCAGTCGATCTCCAGCATTTTCCTTGTGTTCTTGAGGGCCGGAAGCGTGGCGACTGTCGTGCGCGTGGAGGTGTTGATCACATCGCCCGCATCCCCGACATAAACGAAACGCCCATCAAGGCTGTGATGGATCCAGCCGTCTTTCAAGCAATCGTACGCGCAGCCCGATTCGTTTCCCGACATCGGATTTTGCAGTCGTATGTCGGCGAGCTTTACCGGAGCAATGTTCCGGGAAATCCCGCTTACGTCAAAGACATGCACATAGCTGTTGGGCTGGTCGATGATGTAAATCTCTTTTTCATCCGGCGAAAGGGAGATCCCATGGCTCGGGGCCGATGCACACCCGCTTCCACACGTTGTCTTGGACCACCCCATCGTCGTCAGGTCGACCGTGTAGACGACCTGGCCGGTCGTCAGGTTACACACTTGAAAGCCCAGGAGGCCGGTGATTGTCACAAAGGCGAACGTCTCCGTCCCGTTGATCGTAAAGGGGCGAATGCCGCTCATGAACTTTCCGGCCTTCTTGATCACCTGATATGTCGTCGTGCTTGCGACGTACAATGAATCATTGCCGGCGTTGTTAATATCCCGGTCTCCAAGGTACACCCGGGATCCATCGAGGCTCACGACGGTGTTGTGAGGGCCGTATCCGCCTGTCGTAATGACGCCTTTTTCGCTGCCGTCGGATGTATTCACGACATACCATTTGCCGTCTGCGGAGAGTTCTCCGTCGGGCAAATAGATCGTCGTCCCGTCCGGAGAAATAGCATGGCTGTCGATACCGTGTGTGTAATGCCGGTTCCAGCCGAGCCTGTCATGGATCAGATCGTATTGCAAAAGCGATCCGTTCCCGTATTGTCCCCCATCGCCGCCGTAGCTGATATAGAGCATTCCGTCGGACGGGCTCACGACGGCACCCCGGGTACCCGTCGCGGTCGGCACGCTTATCGATTTCACAAGTGCGTGTCCGCTATCGATATCATACACGTTGATCCATCCATCGGGAAAGACATATTCGAGATGACGGATGATGGCAGTTCCGGGGGCGATTGTGGTGAAACCCCATGGTGCGGAATAGGGACTCGTCCCCGAACCATTTTTCGCCTTGACCCGCCAGAAGTACCTCTTCGAATTGGACAATGATGAGAGTTGTCTGGAAGTTGCCGTTATCGCTGAATCATCCAGAATCAGAGATCCGAATAGTGAATCAGTCGCGACCTGGAGGCGGTACGAGACCGCCCCGCTTGAGGGATTCCAGGTGAGGGTCGGCGATGTCGATTGATTCGCTGCCCCGTTGGCAGGCGATAGCAGCGTGGGTGCGGGGGGCGGCAAAACAGGGCCCCCGGATTGTGAACTCACCGAGAAATTATCGAAGACTACCGGCGTCGGAAAGACACATGAGCGAATAGCGAAATACCATTGGGGGGGCGAATACATCGTATCGCTCACCGAAAGAAGCTGCACACCGTTCGTCAGTGCCACCATCGTTCGATTGTCGCAGAGGACGCGGAAGGTGATGACATCCCCCGGGGTGATCGTATGAGTGGTCCGGGCGAGGGAAGTGAAGACGGCGTACCCGGGTCCCACGCGGTCGATCTCGATCAAATCCGACCCGGACTGCTGGAAAAATCGCAACCGGTACCCGGTTCCCGACGCGTAATCCTTGTTGTTCATCCTGGCGTACAAAAACAGCGATGTATAGCTTGTGTTCCCGCTTTTTTGTAAAACGGACAGACTCGCCTCCGTCCCGCCGCCTACGAGCGTATCCCAGACAACACCGCCGAAATTGTATGCGCCGGCGCTGCTGGTGGGTCGAAGGGCGTTGTTCACAATCGCCATTGAGCCCCCGCTCGGTTGATTCTGAATCAGCGACCACTTATTTGTGCCGGGGAGAGCCGCATCCGGACGGTTGAAGTTGTCCCTCAATGTTCCGGGCACCAGCGAACATCCGTCCGGCTGAAGAACAGCGGGCGGATTCTTCTGCAGGGACGGGCTTAAACTATTCTGGCCCCTCGCGAGGCCGGCGGGGAGGACCCAGAGGAAAAAAAGGAACAGGGCGTATTCTCGGGGCAGGGATGTCTTCACGGTATCACCTTCGGTTGTGAGTGTTGTCTCTTCCATTGCTACGGGCTTGCGCACACAGGACAACGGACCATGATAGAATATGGCCCCAACTCTATCTCAACTTCGGGGAATGCCACATGCGACCCGGAACGGACGTATCCGGATCAATTCGCGGGGAAAACGTTATGCGGGGGTAATGAGACTACCGCGTGGACGAACGGAGCGGTTCATAGATCCGCCCCTTCATCGCTCGCGATTCGTACTGCGGGGATTACTATACTAAGATAATATTGCGAGTAATGCGGAGTAAAAGCAAGTTAATTTTCGTTAATGTCGCGGAGGGTCGATCGGTCAAGGAGTTCCAGCGGTCCATTGCGCGCGAAGCGACCGCTGCCGCTCGGTCAATTCCGGAAGATCCTCGATTCGGACTATGGGGCTCTCGTAGCCGGCGATGATAACGGACGCGCGCCGCGCGGCACCTGACCGCTTCACCTCAATATTTACGGTGTCGCCGATTCGCAGCCGGCCAAGCAACGCACGGAACTCCGCCGCGCTTACCGGGGTGCCATTGACTGCGGTGATCCGGTCTCCGGTATGCAAACCGGCGGTTCCCCAGCAGCTCGACGGATTCGAAATCCCGAGACTCGGCCGGGGGTCGCCCGCCGGCTGCCATGCGTACACGCGCAGATCGGGAGCCGGTTGACCGTCGGGATTCAGTGAAGGACCCCACGAGAGGCGGGTGCGAAGCCCTATCAATTTAAGATAGCGGTCGAAGTCGATGCTTTTCTCCCCGCGAACGTACTCTTCGAAGAAGGAATGAACATCGCCTCCACAGACTTCGGCCACCGCGCGCTCGATGTCCCGTCCTGTAAATCCTTGCTGTCCGCTGAATCGCTCGAACATCAGCCGCATCACGTCGTCCATGGTCCGCCGGCCGGCGGTCGCGTCGCGAATAATCAGATCGAGCATCGTACCAATCAGCTCGCCCTGCAAATGGGTGCTCGCGCTATAATCGCCGAGCAAACCAGGGGGTGAATTTGAAGCGAGGCTCACGCGCTCCGGCGAGATGCGGAAGTTGCCGGGGCTGCCCAGGTACCCGCTGACCAGCCCTGCCACGTGGGTGACGCGCGTCGAATCATAGACGGGAAGCCCGGCGCGGCGGCAGGTAAGGTCGGCATAGAACATTGTGAGTCCCTCGCTCCACCAGAGGCCCCGTGATTGCTGCTGCCGATAATCCACATCTCCGTATTCCGCAGGCCGGAGACGCATAAGATTCCAGGTGTGAAAATACTCGTGCGCCAGCGTCCCGACAATGTCGCGGAGGTTTCTGGCGAGGCCGGCGCTCGAAGCGCCGATCGTGACAGAGTTAAGGTGCTCAAGGGCCCCATACGCACTGTCCTCGATGACGAAGGAGTATTCCCGGTAGGGGAGGCGTCCGAAAAGCGCAATTTCCTGATCGACAAGCAGTCTGATGTCGGCGAGGAGAGTTGCCGTATCGAAGGGCATTGCGGCCGGGTTCGGCCAATAGACCACTCGATGGGGCACTCCATCAGCCGTAAAGGTCCAGCTCTTAAACAGCCCTACGAGGACGGGCGAATCGACGAGAATCGCGGTGCTCGGGGCGAAATAAATCGATGGATCGAGCGTCGGCTCCAACCCGGTCACCGACCTCCATCCGGGCGGCAGCTCGAGCGTGACAAAGGATGGTGCGAGCGTACCCCCGACGATATACATGAAGGAGTGCGGTCCACCGACGAGTCCGCCAGCCGGGGTGAGATAGGGGCGCCACGCCGCGCGGCCGCGAGACTGAGCTGCCGGTGTCGGTTGGGAGGGGAGATGTATGCGATAACGCAATACAACCTCGCCTCCCGGCGCTCTGACCTGCCACACTGCGCTGTCTTCGCGCGCCACGCTCGCTGTGCCATGACGCGAATCGACCCGGAGCGATTCGACGTAGCGCCAGAATCGATCGTCGTATTCCTGATGCGCTACCATGGCCACGCGAAATGTGCCGGAGACGTTTCGGATTCGCATCTCGACGGAATAACCCGACAGGTCCGATCGATCGATCCGCAGCGTATACCGCACGACCGGTTGCATACGGGCGAAACGGATCCCGACGGCATCCACCGGATGCACAAGCGGATTCTGGCCGTACGTATCCGGCGACAGCGCGAATAGCGAAAGAAGGAGAGGGATTGAACACTTCATGATACCTCTTGTTTGAAAAAGTTTCTCA
>DASQAZ010000015.1:0-31653 GCA_035635475.1 Bacteroidota bacterium
TTCCCCGGAGAGATCGTCGTGGCGGACCGATAACCTGCTCCGAAATCGAAGAATCTCGAGACGATTAGACCCGGCGGATCGCTCGTCACCGAACCGATGGGAACCGGATTCGTAATGGATCCAAAGAGATTCCAGCCGTCGCCCACACTGATGCTGTCGGCGGTGAGCGTGTCACCAAAAACTCTGATCGATTCAGGCGACCCGAACCGGAGCCAGTAACCGCTCCCGATCCTCAGAGTGTCCGACGGTACATAGGTGCCTGCGAAGGCAAACGCGATCGAAGTCCGTGTGGGAAAGACCGATTCCGCGGGCATACTCGGGGGCAGCACCGGCAGCGAAATCATATTCCAGCTCCTGGCGACGCTCACGGTTACGCCCGAGAAATTAACGAGGGGAAGCGTGTCGAGCAGCGCCGTATAAATGCTCATATCGAAACCCCCCGCCCGTTCATCCGTCCAGACGGGAACCGTATGTTTGCCCCACGAATCGAGACCGATATAATCTCCGAATCGGACGGCCCCGTTCGGCTGATTCCTGGGAGACTGTGCCGTGCTGATCAACCGGTTCGTGAACGTCAGCCCGCCGTCCCATGAATAAGCGAGGTAAGCTTGAAAATAGGAGGAGTCGGGTGTGTTTCGCGTATCATAATAAACGATCGAAACGACGCCGCGATCATCGACGGCGATCCATGGCCAATATTGGTCTTTTCCATTTCTCTTTGAGTCGTCATTTACACGTCGGCCTTTCGACCACGTCTGGCCCCCATCCCGCGAGACACCCAGGAACACGTCGGCATCCCCGTACGTCGTATCAGTCCAGACTGAATAGAGGTGGCCCCGACTCGGGCCATCGGTCACGTCGCATGCGATGGAGGGAAAACTGGGTCTGCCCACGTGGGGTGCAACGTAATCGATCGAATCGACCACCACGCTGTGCACTCCGAAGCTGACACCGCCGTCAGTCGACTTGTCAAACCACAGAGCGCTACCCACGCCCGACACCACATTCACGGACCCGTCTCGACCCACGCAAAGGTCGGGTGCGAATCCCCCGACACCGTTGGTACTCACCGCTGAGGACCAGTTCGCTCCCTCATCCGTCGAGCGGGTAAACCGGCTGCCCGACGACACGATGTAAAGATTGTTCACAAAAGGGCTTGACGCGTTGAGGTCGCAGACTATGTACTCTTTGTCGTAGCCGGGATCTGCCGTGTCAGAGGGTGCAAACGAGGCGTAGACAAAGCTGCCACCCAGAATCGACTTATACACGATGATCTTGCTGCTGGCATCATTGTCATTAAGAGCAATCGTAGCAACGTAGAAGTTTCCGGCGGTGTCCACGCAGACGGCGGGATCACTGTTGCGAGTGTACCCCTCGGGCTGAAATAATCTAGGCAGGAGGTCGGTCGGACCCCATGTCACTCCCCCGTCAGTGGAGAAACTGTAGCCGACGCGCCGCACCGCAGGAGTTACTCCGGTGCGGAAGTCTCTCCAGGCGGCGCACATCTGGTTGGGATCCTTGTGGCTGATCCTGACGGACGGTTCGTTCTGGGGAAACGTGTCGCGCGATATGTCGATGTTGGGAAACGTCGACTGCGGTCCAAGCGGGTGAAGGATGGGTGGCCTGATGGGCATCGGGGGCTGGCGCCGGAAGAGCTCCTCAAAGTAGCGTTCGTGAGACATTTTCATGAGCGTATCGGTTCTTGGGCCGTTTCGTCCGGATGCATACGCTGCCTCCGCGAAAATCAGCAAGAGGACGGCTGGGATACCGAATATGCGGATGACCTGCGAGTTCATGGCGCCTCTCCTTTCATTGGGTTGGCGGGATTCCGGATGAGTGCGGAGATCGATTCTTGGAGTATAGTGAGCGATGCGTTCAGAATCAACTCCCGTCGATCGAGCCGCCGGTTCTTTCCTATCTGCCCGCCATTTTGTATATTCCGGCCATTGTCTCTCTCATGAAAACTCCGGTCGTTGGGGTAATTCTGGCGCTCGCGTTCTCGGGCTGCTTTCAGCAAATTGCTGTGAACTCCCTCGGCGGCATCATGGACGCGGGATTCGAGGTCTTGAACGAAGAACAGGATCTGGGCCTCGCGGAGAAGAGCATTGCATCGAATCTTAAACTCATCGAAACAATTCTCCGCCAGGATCCGGACAATCCGCGCTACCTCCTGCTTGCCTCGATCGGCTACACGAGCTACGCGCTCGGCTTCGTGGAAGATGACAGCGCGCCCAGAGCCCGGCTGTTTTACCTGCGAGCGAGAGACTACGGGATGCGGATCCTGAACCGGCACGGCCAGTTTCAGGCCCACGCCGAACGCGGCATCGGGGAATTTACAAAAGGATTCGCCGCTTTGTCGAAGGACGACGTACCGGCCGCCTTCTGGACGGCGGCGGGCTGGGGGAGTTACATCCGGAGCGATCTTTCCGACCTCGCCGCCGTCGCCGAGCTGCCCAAAGTCGAGGCATTGACGAAGTTTGTGCTCAAAACCGATTCTTCCTTTTTCTACGGCGGAGCCCATTTCCTCCTCGGCACGCTCTATGGCAGCCGGCCTCCCATCTTCGGAGGCGACCCGGAGATATCCCGGAAGCATTTCGAGGAGTGTCTGAGGATTAACGGGGGGAGGTTTCTGATGACGTATATTTACTACGCGGCATCCTATGCCGTCCAAACGCAGGAT
Source organism: Bacteroidota bacterium (assembly GCA_035635475.1). Classification (GTDB taxonomy): domain Bacteria; phylum Bacteroidota; class Ignavibacteria; order UBA10030; family SZUA-254; genus VBOC01. The sequence goes on from DASQAZ010000015.1 coordinate 2,681, forward strand.
AAAGCGCTGTTCGAACGCTGCCTGACCACGGTGGACACGACATCGATCGATGTGCTTCCGGCATCGCGGCTCTCGAATGCAATCGCCAAGAAAAAAGCAAAGCTCCTGAGATCCAGAATCGAGGAACTGTTCTAAGAATCCGATGATCACTCCTTCATGCAAACGAAATACCGGGTCCCTCCGGGGGGTCCGCAGGTTCCTGACGAGCGCGAGAACGGGCGTGCTTCTTCTCGCCCTCGCCGCGGTCGCGGCACCGCTGTGCGCCCAGCAGTACACGATCAAGTTCGCGACGGTCGCGCCTGAAGGAAGTCCGTGGATGAACGTCATGAGGGAATTCGACCGCCAGATACGCGCGGAGAGCGGCGGGCGGCTCGGCTTCAAGATCTATCCGAACAACGTTCAGGGCGACGAAAAGGACGTCCTAAGAAAGATCAAGCTTGGCCAGCTTCACAGCGCCGGCATCACCGGGAACGGCATGACGACCATTGCACCGAAATTGAGAATCCTCGACTCTCCCTTTCTCTTCAAGTCCGCGGACGAAGTCGACCATATTCATACGCTGTTCGACGGCGAGCTTAACAAGTCATTCGAGGAGAACGGGTTCGTTAACCTTGGCTGGTCGGAGGTGGGCTTCATCTACGTTTTCACGAATACGCCCGTTCGCATGCCCGATGATCTCAAGAAGGTGAAGATGTGGATGTGGGAGGGGGATCCGATCGCACAGGCCGCGTTCGGAGCCATGCACGTCAATCCTATCCCCCTGTCGATCACCGATGTTCTGACATCCCTGCAGACGAACCTCGTCGACGGATTTTACACTTCGCCGCTGGCGGCGATCGCTCTCCAGTGGTTTACCAGGGCAAAGTACATGCTCAACGCTCCGCTTGCAAACGCCTCGGGTGCGGTCGTCGTCGCTAAAAACAAATTCGACGCGCTGCCGGAGGATCTCCGCGAGATTCTTATCCGGAACGGGAAGATTTACATGGCCAAGCTGACGCGCGTCAGCAGGGAGGAGAACGCGAAGGCAATCGAAACCCTCAAGAAGAACGGCATTACGATCGTCGAGCCCCCCTCTCCCGAGGCGCTCGCATTGTATGAAAACATCGGCCGCCAGGCACGCCGGCTTCTGGTAGGGAAACTCTACTCGCAGGAACTCCTGGACCGGTTCGAGCATGCGGTCTACGGATACCGGGAGGAACTCGGGAAAAAGCGATGAACCGTTCCCCCGGTGTAAAATCCGCGATCGGCTCGCCGATGAAGTATCTCGTGGCTCTGTTGCTGGTCGGATTTACGCCCGCATTACCCCAGGGCGGCGGGCACCTGATCGAGAATCCTTTGAGGGACATTCCGAAATGGGTGAGGAATGAATTTTCGGCGCAGCATCTCGACAGAAAGTATTCGATGCTCTTCCGTCTCTTCCCGCATTGTCTCCGCGGCGATTTCAACGGCGACGGCAAGAAGGACGCCGCGGTTCAAATCGAAGAGACTTCTAGCGGGAAACTCGGCATCGCGATCTTCCACGCGAAAAGGGTTCAGGCATTGTTCGTCCCGGTGACGGTCCTGGGCGCCGGAAAGCCGGTTGGGAAAGCAGGTGACGATTTCAAATGGGCAGACGTCTGGAGTGTTGTAAATAAAGCCCGCGCGCAGAACCTTAAGCTCCCCGATATCCAGGCGGATGCCATCCGGCTTGAGAAGCGCAAAGGAAAGGGTGGCATCATTTACCGGGAGGGGACGAGGTACACCTGGTACCCGCTGAGTAAGTAGTGTAGTCCCCGGCGCGGCTCCCGCCCTGGCGCCCTCCGATTTTCTGATGACGCGATTTCGAATCAAAGACCGGGTCGCAGCGCGGCTGAATCTCCTGCCCGAAGCGCTCTATGACGCTTTCCCCGCAGTCCTCTTTGGGCGCGTGCTCGTGCTGGCATCCCGTTTTGGAATCTTCGACGAGCTGAATCGGCGTGCCCAAACGCCGGCAGAGATTGCCCGTTCGCTCAGTCTGCCGCTTGAGAGCGCCGAATTGATGCTCTCCTCCCTGAACGCGGCCGGATACCTGAAAAAACGAAGGGCGGTGTATTCACTCGCGCCGCAGGCTGCGAAGTGGCTCGTACGCACATCGCCACATTCTCTCGCGCATTTACTGGAATATCTGGATCTGCTGCACCATCACTGGCTCACGCTCGAAGATTCGCTTCGGCGGGGCAGGCCCCTGACAACCTACGTCGAGACATTCGGAGAGGATGAGTGGCGGATCTACACCGACGGGATGATGGACCTCGCGAAACTGATCATCCCCCGGCTTCTGCCGAAGATTGCGCTGCCCGCGGGCGCGAGGTCACTTCTGGACCTGGGGGGTTCTCACGGTCTCTATGCGATTGAATTGTGCCGGAAGCACCCCGGGCTGAAGGCGACGATTGCGGATTTTCCGCCTGTTCTCTCCCGGACCGGTGAGATTGTTCGCGAATACGGCCTGGGCGACCGCGTGACGCTTCTGCCCTGCAACATCGCCGATGCGTCGTTCCCGCCTCACGATGTCGTTCTTGCATTCAACATCCTGCACGGTTTCCGGCGCGAAGTCAATCGATCGCTTTTCGAAAAGATTGCCTCCGCGCTCAACCCCGGCGGTCTCCTCCTCATCCTCGATCAGTTTAAAGACGAACGCAGCCGGGGGGCGGCCCGGATGCTTCCCATGATGGTCGGTGTGAATCTGCTGAACGAAATCGGGGGAACCGTCTACGGTTCCGCAGAAGTGCAAGGATGGTGCCGCGAGGCGGGGCTGCTCAAGGTGAGGTATCATCGCCTCTCTCTTCCCGGGGTGGGCTTGATCAGTGCGCGCGGATCTTTCCGGGCGTTCCGTACAGAGCTTTAGTTTCGCCCGCGAGCGGAGCGCGTCCCGCAATGCGGGACGACCGGCAGGTCTAGTTCCGCACCCGGAACTGCTCCCTCCGCGTGTACGTCCCTGCGGTTAACCGGTAGCCATAGAGTCCCGTCCTGAGCCTCGATATATCCGCGGCCGCCACGTAGCTACCCGCCGGCTGAAGGCCCTTGACGATCTGCAAAAGTTCCTGGTTTTCTGCGTCAAGGATCGTTAGCGAGACTGATACCGCCTCCCTGATTTCGTACGGGATGAAAACGATCGAGGAGGCGGGATCGGGGTAATTCCGCCCTAGATTCAAACCGGGTGAGAAGGGTTTGAGCGCTTCAGCGATTTCAGGAATGAGCGCGGCCTGTTCGACCGCCCTGCTTTCGTTGTTTCCCTTGTCTAAAGACGAGCAGGCGTAAAAGTATCGGGCCCCCGCGGGCCTTAGGATCGTATCGTCATGCTGCGTGTCCCCGCCACGGACGATCGCCACGAGATTCCCCGGATCGTTGACGTCGACCGGCGAACTCCTCGACCGGTACAGGTCATAACGGGCGGCGACGTCGCCATCCCCGGCCGGCGCCGGAGGGCTCCACTCGAGCCGGAAAACCCCGCCCCCCTGGCTCGAGACCCTGAACCCCCGGGGCGGATTGGGCGGGATCGAATCCTTCCACTTCATCGGCGGAATATTCGCAAGCGTTTGGTACCTCCCGCCGAGATCGAGTCCCCGCTCGATGTTTCCGTACCGAAAGAACGAATTGCCGCGGAATCCCAGGGACCTCGAGACATCGATGAGGCGGGGCATCTGATCGAACACCTCGGGTTTGTACGCTCCGATGCCGGGATACACTTCGCGTCCGTATGCATGCGCGGCCCAGTCACCGGCGATTTCGGCGAAGTCGGGGCTCCCAGGCCGCTGGCCAAGGGGCCAGTAAAGTTGCGGCACGAGATAGTCGAGCTTCCGCTCGCTCAACCATCCGCGGGCATCCTGGTAAACATCCGAAAAACCCTGCAGGCCCCTGACGTTTCCGACATTCGCGTAAATGCCGATCGGTGCGCATCCCACCTTTAGCATCGGCTTGAGGGCGGACGCCGAATCATAGAAGGCGCGTACGAATTTCGTGATGTTCTCTCTCCGCCAGTCCTCCTTCGAGAGCGATCCGCCATAGCGCCGGTACGCGGCCTCATCGGGGAAAAGCTTGTCGGGGTAGCGAAGGTAGTCGAAATGAATCCCGTCGACATCGTAGCGGCGGACAATATCCATGGCGACCGCCAGCACGAAGCGGCGCGCCGCCGGTATCCCCGGATCCAGCCACCAGTCCCCTTCTACAAAATGAAGCCATTCGGGGTGGCTCAGGATCACGTGCGGCGGCACAGACGGGGGAGGAGGCGCTTTCCCGCTGCGTACGAAGAAGGCATTGATCCATGCGTGGATTTCCATTCCCCGTGCGTGCGCTTCTTCTATAATGAGAGCAAGGGGGTCGTAGCCGGGGTCGAGCCCTGGCGTGCCGGTCAGTTGCTGCGACCACGGTTCGAAATCCGAGCGGTACATCGCATCCGCCCTGCTCCTGACTTGAAAATAGATGGTGTTGAAGCGGGCCCTCGAAAGCCTGTCGACGATTTCAACGAGCGATCGCTGTTGCTCCTGGGCGTTCGTCGATTTGGGCCAATCGAGTCCGAGGACGGTCGTCAGCCAGACTGCGCGGACCTCTCTTTTCGGAGGCGATGAGACGGGTACCTGACTGCGGCCGGATGTATAGAACAGCAGCGCCGCTGGAAAGACCAGCATGGCAAGAAGGTATCTGTTCAACGGATCGTCAGCGGCAGCGATGGGTTGGAAATAGGTGAAGCAATATAGAGGAGATGGAATCCAGAGTCAAGCGAAATCCAGGGCAGGTTCTCCCCGGCGGACGTCTGGCTTGATCACGGTTGACATTATCGGGAGCAAGTGGTACTTTGATAAACGCTTTTCGGCTCAACATTTCCGCGTGTGAGGTCGTCCCTATTGCTCCCTGCCGCGGTTCTCCTGATAAACCTTTCGATGCCCGCCGTTGCGGGGGGCACAGGTTTCCCCGGACCGGCAAAAGCCAATTCGTCCGACGCTCGACATTCCGCGCCTGACTCGGGCACTCGATTCCTCCCGTTCCGCCTTCGGATGCTCGGCGTCCCCCCGCTCTTGAGAAATCAGAATGATCAACATCCCGATTTGAAAATCGAGAATCGGCCGGATCCAACCGCATCCGGAGCCCTCCGGGCTCTTTTCTCCAACCACAACCGGCCCCTTGTTCCCGGGATTCCCAGGGCCCTTCAGCCAATTCCGTCGACACTCTCCGGACCCCAAAGTTCCGGCCTGCGCCTGGACAGTTCGGGGACCTCATTGACGGAGAAGTGGGTAGAGCGCTATGCCTCCGGACTCCAGCCCTCGAACGATGTGGCAAACGCGATCGCAATCGACCGGGCGAACCACATCTACGTCGCCGGCATCAGCGATGCCACCTACACCGGCGGCGATTATACCGTGGTCAAGTACACGAAGGACGGCGAAACTCTCTGGACGAGCCGCTTTCAATGCGCTCCCAATTCATACAATGAGCCGACTGCCATCGCCGTAGACACGGCGGAAAATGTCTTCCTCACCGGGTATGGGTACGCATCCTCGCGGAACGCCGACTGCTTTACGGTCAAGTTCGACAAAAACGGCGCCGAACAGTGGCGGTCAAAATACGGCAACTCCGCCGAGAGCACGGATGTCGCGACGTCAATCGCCCTCGATGCTGCCGGAAACGTGTATGTCGCCGGGTACAGCTACGGCTCAAGTACCGATTTCGATTATCTTATAATCAAATACGACCGGTCGGGCGCGGAGCAGTGGGTCGCCCGCTACGACGGCCCGGGTCACGGGGTGGACGTTGCCGCGAAGATCGCGATCGACTTCAGCGGGAACATCTACGTGACCGGTTTCAGCCAGGGGCTGGGAACCGGGTTCGATTATGCCACCGTGAGCTACACCAATCAAGGAATCGAACGATGGAATGCGCGGTATAACTCGCCCGCAAACGGCGATGATGTGGCCGCCGGGCTGGCCGTGGATGGACTGGGGAATGTCGTCGTAACCGGCAGCAGCCGCGGAACGGGTTCCGGATATGACTTTGTCACCGTGAAATACTCGACCGGCGGCAGCTCATTGTGGGAGGCCCGCTACAACGGCACGGCGAACGCCGATGATATCGCTTCGGATGTTCAATGCGATCGTCTGGGTAATGTCTATGTGACCGGCTCGAGCCGCGGCTCCGGCACACAGGAGGATTTCGCAACCATCAAGTACACCAGGGACGGCGCAGTGAAATGGGTGTCAAGGTTTGACAATCTCCTCAACGGACCAGACGTCCCGGTCGCCCTCGCTGTGACCGGACAGGGGGGTGCGGTCATAACCGGCTATTCCCGTTATCACGCCGACTGGAGGGCGGACTACTCCACGGTGATCTACGATTCGGGCGGGACGATGCTCTCATCCTCCCTCTATAACGGTATCGCGAGCGGAGACGACTTCCCCGCAGGCGTAGTGGTCGACAGGGATGACAACGCCTTTGTCACAGGCACCAGCGGCGGAAACGCGTTCGACTTTGCCACCGTCGAGTACGTCTCGGATAAAAGCGCGGAATGGCCCTCGCACTACGCAAGCGGTGCAGGAAGCGATCGTTTGGTGGCGATGACAACGGACCCATCCGGCAATGTCTATGTCACGGGTTCTAATTCCAGAGATGTGAGAACTCTCAAGTACGACTCCGTCGGGGCACTTCAGTGGGTGGCGATCTTCAGTGCGCTGCGAACGCCCGTAGCCGCAGGACTGGCGGTCGACAAAAGCGGAAATGTCGCCGTCACCGGCCACGGATTCGGTCCCTCAGGGAGCCTTGACATCATGACCGTCGAATATAATCCGGCGGGAGTGCAGAAGTGGCTTGCGCTCTACAACGGAGCCGCGTCGGGCGATGACCGTGCGGCTTCGATTGTTGTCGATGACAGCGAGAATGTATACATCACCGGTTCAAGTAATGGCGCGACGGCGAATGATTACGTCACGATCAAGTACGACGGGCGGGGGAATACGGTTTGGATCGGGCGATACAGCGGCACGACAAACAGGTATGAAGTCCCTGCTGCCCTCGCGGTCGATAAAGGGGGGAACGTATTCGTGACGGGGACAAGCGTCCGGCCCTCCGGTTCCTATGATTACGCGACGATCAAGTACGGTCCGAACGGAACACAGCAATGGGTGGCGTACTACGACGGTGCCGGCGGCTCAGATTTTGCCGCCGCCATCGCCCTTGATCGGGATGGCGCAGTCTACGTCACAGGCAAGAGTTTCGGGATCAACTCGTCGAGCGACTTTGCCACGGTGAAATATGACCCCTCGGGCCGGCAGCAATGGGTTGCGAGATTTGCGGGTGGGGGAGGCGGCGTCGACGGCGCGAGGGCGATCGCTGTCGACTCCAGGAAGAATGTGTTTGTCACGGGCTTCACCTTCAACCAGCTCACCAGCCTGGATTATGAGACGATCCGGTATGACTCGAATGGCATCCAGCAGTGGGCTTCGTGTTACAACGGAAGCGCGGACGGGGTCGACCTCCCCGTCGGTCTGGTGCTCGATCGCCAGGACAATGTGTATGTTACCGGAACCAGCTCCGGGGGAGGAACGCGCTCGGATTTCGCCACCGTTTCATACGACGCCCGGGGAGTGCAGCGATGGGTCAAGCGGTACAACGGATCGGCCAATTTGGACGACCAGGCGGCCGCGATTGCAATCGATTCCGGCGGCGGTATCTACGCGGCGGGCACGAGCGTTGTCGATTCAGCGGTGAGCTATTTCGTCATCAGGTATGGTTTCAATGAAGCTCCGGTTTGGCCCGTCCGCTACGAGGGACCCGGCGTGAGCTTCGATGTTGTGGATGATATGGTGGCCGATTCTGCGGGGAACGTCTATCTCACCGGTGGGAGTTATAGCCCGGAGAGTTCGATGGATGTGCTGACGATGAAGTACAATGCAGCGGGTACCGTCGAGTGGTCCGCGCGATACGGAGGCCTGCGTGCGACCTACGAGGAAGGCGTGGCAATCGCCATCGATGGCACAGGAGCTGCTTATGTCACCGGCCTTACCTTTAACTCGGGCGGCATAACAGACTATCTTACCATAAAGTACACGCCCGGCGGAAGAGAGGAGTGGGTGCGCCAGTTCAACCGGCTGGGGAACGGTTACAATTTCGCCGCGGCAATCGCCGTTGACCGTGATCGGAATGTTTATGTGACCGGCTACAGCTTCAACGGCAGCTCCTACGACTACACGACACTCAAGTACGGCCCGGACGGCACTCTTCTGTGGACACCCGGCGGCTACGTAACGTATGACGGACCCGCGGGCGGGGACGATATCGCGGTGGCCATGGTCGTCGACAGCAGCAGCGACGTCTACGTGACGGGGTACAGCCGCGGCACCGGCACCTCATACGATTACGCGACGATCAAGTACTCGAGCGGAGGCGTCCGGGAATGGGTCGCTCGGTACAACGGACCCACGGGAGGCGACGACCGCCCGGCCGCCATAGCCCTCGACTCCGCCGGAAATGTCTACGTAACCGGGACGAGCCAGGACACATTCTACAACCAATGCGCGACGGTCGCCTACACCCCCGGGGGAGACCAGAAGTGGGCGGCCCGCTACAGTTCGGGGAAACGGAACTCTGACGAAGCGGTGGCGATCGCTGTCGACGGGGGGAGAAATGTTTACGTCGCCGGTAATGGCTTTGATTCAGCGTTCGCGCATTCCGATTTCATAACCGTCAAATACGATTCGACGGGAATGCAGCAGTGGGTCTCGCGCTACGATGGCGCCTCGCATTCGGAGGATCTTGTCGCCGCGCTCGAGCTTGATCAATCGGGAAACGTCTACGTGACCGGGAAGAGCATGGGCCCGGACCTGTTGTATGATTACGCAACGGTGATGTACAATTCCCGGGGGCTTTCCCAGTGGGTAGGGCGCTATAAGAGCCCTGCCAACTCATCCGTCGAGGCAAAGACGGTCCGTCTTGATCATCAGGGGAATGTCTACGTCACCGGGAACGGTTCGGGCTACCGGTGGAAAGTCATCAATACGATTAAGTATGCTCCGACAGTCTCGGAGGTCGGCGGGGTTCCCCAGGGGGCTCCTGCCTCATTCCAGGTATTTCAGAATTACCCGAACCCGTTCAACCCGCAGACCACTATTCGCTACGTGCTGGGCAAACGCTCGCACGTTCGCGTGAGCGTCTACGACCTCCTCGGGCGGGAGATCGGAGTCCTCGTCGATGCCGCTCAAGAGAGCGGGCTCCACACCGTTCTTTTTAATTCAGGGGGTTTATCGAGCGGAGCGTATTTCTTCGAGGTACGCAGCACCGGGGGTTACGTAAGCGTAAAAAAAATGATGATCCTTCGATAGGAAGGAATTTTGAAACATTTCTCCCCTCGCCGCGCGGACGGCCGAGCCGGAAACTGATTGACTTTCAAGGAAATTAGCCTTATATTTTGCATTCCCAATTCCACGTTCCCGATTAAGGAGTTCATAAGCCCTTCGTGAAGAAAAACCGCGGTCGAGTTATCTTTATCGTCATTTCCGTCCTCCTCTCGCTCTACTTCCTCTACCCGACTTTTAAGGATTACAGGTTCTCACAGCAACTGCGAAACCTGCGCGGTGAGGACAGCGCAAAGTTCGTGGAGGCGCACGATAAGGAGATCCGGGATGCCCGCCAGAACCGCATCAAGCTGGGGCTTGACCTCCAGGGCGGCATGCGGGTGGTGCTCGAGGTCAACGTTTTTAAGCTGCTCGAGGACCTCGCGAAGAACAAGGACGATGCCTTCAAGTCGATACTCGACGAGGTGCGGGCCGCAGCGCAAAATTCGGATCTGGATCTGATCGACCTCCTGCGCCAGAAATTTGCGGAGAAGCAGGTCCGGCTGAGCAGGTACTATGGAAGCTTCCGCGACAGCGACGACGACGTGGTGAAGCGCCTCCGTGATGAATCCAGCAGCGCAATCGACCGGGCGATGGAGATCGTCCGCAATCGCGTCGACCAGTACGGAGTATCGGAGCCGTCGATCCAGAAACAGGGCGCGAGGCGAATCATCGTCGAGCTGCCCGGGGTCAGCAAGGATGCCGAAGTGCGGCAGCTCCTGCAGGGAACCGCGCTTCTTGAGTTCAAACTCCTGATCGACCCCGAAATCGCGCTGAAGGTCTATGAATCGGTCGACAAGGCTCTGGGCGGCAAGCCCATGAACGATACCACCAAGTCCGACACATCCGGAACCGATACGAGCGCAACTGTCGCAGCAGCCGACACCGCGAAAAGCGTCGACACATCGCTTGTTCCCCTGCCCGAAGAACAAATGAAGGCGCAGGAGAAGGAGAAAAAGGACCATCCCTTCTTCGCGCTCGCGAACCCATTTCAGCAAGAGAACCAGGCCTGGAACGGCCAGCTCTATTCATCCGAGGAGGATCGGGCGAAGGTCATGCAAATCCTCTCCCGGCCGGATATCCGGAGACTTCTCCCCTCCGACATGGCGTTTGTCTGGTCGGCCAAACCGGCATTCACCGCCGAAGGGAGAAAATTCTATTCACTCTACGCCGTGAAAAAGCAGGCGGAACTGACCGGCGGAGTCATCGTGAACGCCCGCGCCACCATCGACCCGCAGTACAACACTCCGGTCGTCAACATGGAGATGAATAGCGAAGGCGCGCGCGATTGGGCGCGAATTACCGGCGCCAATATCAAGAAACGGGTCGCCATCATCATGGACAACGCCGTCTTCTCCGCGCCGGTGGTCCAGACCAAGATCACGGGGGGGAATTCCCAGATCACCGGAATGGAAAGCGTCGAAGAGGCGAAGCTGCTGGAGATCGTGCTGAAGGCGGGAGCGCTCCCGGCGCCGGTCGAGATTGTTCAGCAGGCAACCGTCGGCCCATCGCTGGGCGAAGACTCCATTCGTCAGGGAGTCTGGTCTGCCGGGCTTGCGCTGGGACTGACCATGGCGTTCATGATCTTCTATTATGGCACGGGGGGATTGATGGCAGACATCGCGCTCCTGCTCAATGTCATCTTCGTGCTCGGCGTCCTCGCGGGGTTCAAGGGAACACTCACACTCCCTGGAATCGCCGGGGTCATCCTGACCGTGGCGATTGCCGTGGATGCGAACGTGCTCATTTTCGAGCGCATCCGGGAGGAGGCGGTGACGGGAAAGACACTGATGGCGGCGATCGACGCGGGTTATACACGCGCGTTCAAGGGAGCCATTTTCGACGCGAACCTGACTGCGTTCATCACCGGGGTGATCCTGTATCAATTCGGAACCGGGCCGGTCCAGGGGTTCGCGCTCACGCTCATGATTGGCATCGTCGCCAGCGTATTCAGCGCCGTCGTCGTCAGCCGGGTCATCATCGAGATTCTGATTGAACGCGGCAAGCATGTCAGTTTTGGTTAACACCAAGGAGCGGCTGAATGCGATTCTTCGGTAAAACAACGATCGATTTCATGGGGAAGCGCAAGATGTGGTACACCATTTCGGCGGCCGTCATCTTGGCAGGGATCGTATCGCTTTCTATTAAGGGATTCCATTTCGGGATCGATTTCAAAGGCGGAACGGAGATGATCATTCAGTTCCGCCAGCCGACGGACGTCGGGAAGATTCGCGCAATGATGGACCAGGCCGGCTTCCCCCGCTCGGAGATCAAGGCGTACGGCGGGCCGAACACGATCCTGTTGCGGACCGAAATGCAGGGGGAAGGAACCTCGGTCGGCGACAAAATCCGGTCGTCGCTCCAGCAGACCTTTCCCGAGGACGCCCCGAGGATTCTTCAGGAGCAGAAAATCGGGCCCAAGGTCGGGGCCGAATTGCGCCGGAACGCATTTCTGGCCGTGATTTCCTCCCTCGTTGCGATGGGGCTTTACGTCGCGTTCCGGTTTAAATTCATCTACGGCGTCGGAGCCATTGTTGCGCTCTTCCACGACGTCATGGTCGCCCTCGGCGCCGTGTCGATCCTCGACGGGATCACCCAGTACACGAACTTCGAGATCGACCAGAACATGATTGCGGCCTTCCTGACCATCATCGGTCTCTCGATGAACGACACCGTCGTCATCTTCGACCGGATCCGCGAAAACCAGAAGGTCTACCGCTCGATGGGCTTGATGGAGCTTATTAATAAAAGCCTGAACGAGACGCTCAGCCGGACGATCATCACCTCGGGGACCGTCTTCGTCATCACGACGATTCTGTTTTTCCTGGGCGGAGAGGTAAACAGGGGCTTCGCCTTCGCGCTGACGATCGGCATCCTCACGGGAACGTACTCGTCGATTTACATCGCCAGCGCCATCGTTCTCGACTATACCAATTACAAGGAAAGAAAGAAACAACGGCCGATCGTCCCGGAAAAAATTTCGTATGAAGCTGTCAACCAGGGAAGCTGAGGGGATTACCATCATCGGGCTCGACGGGAGCGTCCTGGGAGGGCCGGACGCGACTGTCCTGAACGAGACTCTCCACAAGCTTGTGGAAAAGAACAAGAAAAAGGTCCTCCTCGACCTTTCCGGCGTTCAGACGATGAACAGCTCGGGCCTGAGCATGCTCATCGCCGCCCTGACGACCATTCGCAATGCCGGCGGGGACTTAAAGCTCGCCGCCGCGTCCAGGAAAATCGAGAGCCTGCTCGTAATCACGAAATTGATCACCGTCTTCGAGCTCCACCCGACGGTGAAGAAGGCAATGGCAAGCTTTGGCGAGTAGACGCCGCCATCCGAGCCCGAACCCGACTCCGATGGGACGCTGAATCTCATCGGAGTTTTAATGTGAGCCCATGCCGGTCCAGGTGATTGTGGGCGCCCAGTGGGGCGACGAGGGAAAGGGAAAGATCGTCGACCACCTGAGCGCGAAGATCGACATCGTGGCGCGATACCAGGGGGGAGCAAACGCCGGGCACACCGTGGTCATCGGCGAGCAAGAGGTCGTCCTCCACCTGATTCCGTCCGGCATCTTCCATCCTCACGTCACCTGCGTCATCGGCAACGGCGTGGTCATCGATCCGATCGCCCTCATGTCGGAAATCGAACAGCTCCGGAAGCTGAACGTCGACACAGCCGGGCGGCTGCTCATCAGCCATAACGCCCACCTCATCATGCCTTACCACAAGCTCCTCGATTCGATCCGCGAGCAGACTTCGGAGCCCATCGGCACGACCGGCCGGGGGATCGGCCCGGCGTACATCGACAAGTTCATGCGTGTGGGAATCAGGATCGTCGACCTCCTCAATCGCGACGTCTTCGTCGCGAAGCTGAGGCGCAATATCGACGAGAAAAACCAGATCCTGAAGAAAATTTACGGCGAGACCGAGCTGGATGTCGATAAAATCGTCTGCGAGTACGAGGAATTCGACCATAAGATCGATCCCTACGTCACGGACACGGTCGTGTACCTGAACGGCGCTTTGGGCGCAAAACGGATCCTGGCCGAAGGCGCCCAGGGAGCGCTCCTCGACATCGACCACGGCACCTACCCGTTCGTTACCTCCTCGAGCCCGACCAGCGGGGGCGCCTGCACCGGACTCGGGATCCCTCCCACCTCCATCACCGCCGTCCTCGGGGTCGTGAAGGCGTACTCCACCCGCGTGGGCAACGGCCCGTTTCCCACGGAGCTTGGGGAGGAGGCGGCCGGCCAGTTAAGAAGCATCGGCGGTGAATACGGCGCGACCACCGGCCGGCCGAGGCGCTGCGGATGGTTCGATGCCGTGAGCGTCCGGCATTCCGTCGCCGTGAACGGAATCGGGGAGATCGCCGTTACAAAGCTCGACGTTCTCGATTCCTTCGAACAAATCCGCGTGTGCACCTCCTACCGGCTCGGTGAAAAGACGATGAAACATTTCCCGACGGATGCCGCCACCCTTCAATCGGTCGAACCGCACTACGAGACGTTCGATGGATGGAAGATTTCCGTCGCGGGCGCGAGAAAGTATGCTGATCTGCCTTCGAACGCCCGGAAATATGTCGAAGCCCTCGGCGAGCTCACCGGTACGCGCGTCGGCGTGATCTCCGTGGGCGCGCGCCGCGACCAGACCATCGTCCGCGGGGACTAAAGGGAGTGGCGGGCCCCCGGTCGGCAAATATCAAGATTGTTCTTATTGTGCTGGCGGTCGTCATCGTGGTGGGCACCCTCCTGTACACCCGGATCATCGTCAAGCAGCTTCTCGATCGGGAACGGGGGATCGCCGACCTGTACGCAAAATCGGTCGAATTCCTCGCCAATCGCCCGGTGGACAAACTGAGCGATCAATCGGAGTACAGCTTTATCTTCGACGAAGTGATTCGTTCGATTGACTTTCCGATGGTTCTATCCGACGCGCAGAACCGCCCCCTCAAGCCGTATCAGACGAGCGCCCGGAATGTCGTGTTTGATTCGACCCTTGCCCCCGAAAAGTTGGGCGAATTCTTTCAGAGGGTCATCAACGAGCTCGACAGGCAGAACCCGCCCATCAGGGTCGTGGTCCAGGAGTCGGTCGTCGTCAGCTACGTCCACTACGGCGAATCGCGCCTGGTGACCAGGCTGCGCTGGCTGCCGTACATCGAGATCATCGTCGCCGGCATGTTCATCATCATGGGGTATATCGGTTTCAGCTACATCAAGCGCAGCGAGCAGAGCAACATCTGGGTGGGGATGGCGAAAGAAACGGCCCACCAGCTCGGCACCCCTCTCTCGAGCCTGATGGGCTGGATCGAAATGATGAAGCAATACGCGGGCGGCGATCCCCGGCAGCTCGCGGCGATCGCCGAGATGGAGAACGACCTCCAGCGGCTCCAGCGGGTCACCGAGCGCTTCTCGAAGATCGGCTCGAAACCCAGCCTTAAAGATGAAGACCTCCACGAGGTGATCAGTTCCATCGTCGCCTACTTCAAACAGCGTCTTCCCTCCCGCTTCGCAGACCGCGCGAACATCGACATCCGGATCGAGACGAACGATCACATCAGGGCGAGCATTAACCGCGAGCTATTCGGCTGGGTGGTGGAGAACCTGATCCGCAACGCGCTCGACGCAATGGAGGAAAGCCGCGGGACCATCGTTTTCTCTCTCTTCGAGAAG
This sequence comes from Bacteroidota bacterium, assembly GCA_035635475.1. GTDB lineage: Bacteria > Bacteroidota > Ignavibacteria > UBA10030 > SZUA-254 > VBOC01. Next base: position 17,685 of record DASQAZ010000015.1, read on the forward strand.
GGGAACGCCGTCTTCGTCGATGTGAAGGATACGGGCAAGGGGATCGACATGAAGGACCGGCGCGATATTTTTCGTCCCGGCTACAGCACGAAGTTGCGCGGGTGGGGACTCGGATTGAGCCTCTCGAAGCGGATCATCGAATCGTATCATCGCGGCAAGCTGTTCGTCAAAGAGAGCCGCATCGGAAAGGGAACGACCTTCAGGATCAAGCTCCTGAAGTCGTAGGCCCTCCTTATGAATTGCGCCTCCCTTAGTTGAGGTCGAACGTCAGGTCGTCGTCGTTCACCTCCCATGTGCCCGAGATGATTTCGTCCACCCCCCTCAGGAGAACCCACGAGGCATCGTACGGAAAGACCGCCGGCTCGGCCTGCTCGCTGAGAGGAGCGATCCATGCCAGAAATCCTTGCGGGATGTAGGGACTCTCGATGCACTGCAGGAGCGCAAGTGTGGTGTCATTCAGGGAGTCAGGGCCCGGCTGTCCCGCTCCACCCGCCCGACGGCGCGATTCCCGGCTCCCCGTCCCAGCCGTGTCCCGGCCTGGTCCCGCTGTGTCCCGCACGGCGGGACGAGGGCGGGAGGTTCCGGGACCATGCGGGATTGTGCGACTCCCCTCTCTATCGCGCAGTGATTCCGGAAAGATGGGGGAACCGTTCCGGAATTTTATCGGGAATTTTTCCTCAAGATCTGCCGCGATGCTGTTTTCAGCCGCCGTCCCGTAAATAAATACGCGTTCGTTCTGCAGGTCGCCGAGCGAGACCTGGCTGTCTCGCTTGATCGTCACCGACCACGCCGCCATTTCCATCCCCGCGGAATCTTTGCGCGCCAATTCCAAAAGATGGCCGGCGTGTTTCCTCGTTCCCACGATCATTAATCCGTCCGCCGGGTCGCGTATGTCGCTGAATTTCACGGGGAGTCTTTCATACTTGAGAAGATCTCCTGCCGGATCGAGCAGCGCGCGTGCCGGTTTGCCTTTGGACACGACCTCGAACGGAACATCGTTTCTGTACGAGCCGGCGCTGTCTGTGCCGAGCCAGACCCGTCTGAGCAGCGTGCCCGCCCCTGTCACGATGCCGACGTCGGCAAATGTCGTGTATTTGTCGTAGCCGACGATCCGGACCCTCCCCCGCGTGAGCCATTGGTCCCCGAGCGGGACCGATTTGACGTTATAGAGCTTCAACCGGGGAAGCCCGCGGTTTTTCACCCATTGATTAAAAAACCAATCGAGTTCCCGTCCGCTCAGCTCCTCGGCGAGATGCTGGAAATCTGAAAGGCCTGCGCGCCTCGCGCTGAATCGGCCGGCGAATGTACGGTAAAGCCGGAAGAAAATGGAGTCGCCCACCAAATGCCGCAGCATGTTGTGGACATACGCTGCCTTCAGGTAATGTGTCGGGAGCGAGCGGAGGTCGGCTTTGCGCTGCAGGGGAAGGTCTTGTCCCTTCAGCGCGCGAAGAATGAGCGGGCGCAAGAGTGGATGATGCTGCAGCGAATCCCGGGCCGAGAGGGCGCCCGTCGATTCATGGAAGAGCAGGGCGGAATAGTCGCACATCCCTTCTGCCAGGAACGCCGCGTCGGCGTCCTCGACGAAGACCGTCATCGGCCACCACTGGTGGGCAACCTCATGAGGAAGGATGGTCCGAACCTGATTGAACCGGTCGTCGGTCCGAAGAGTCAGCCTCTTGACCATCACCATCGAGGGTATCGCGACTGCCAGGACGTTCGGCCCGGCCACCCAGTCGTCCACCTCGACGACCTTGAAGTCCGGGAACCGATAGGGCGAAAACTTTTCGCCGTAGAATTTCAACAAGTCTCTCGCGAGCTGCGCAACGCCGGAAGCGGAACCCGAATCCTCCGGGAAGAGATGAACCGAGACCGGCGGACCCTGGCCTTCGCCCGGTGCCGCCCAATATGGTCCTCCACAAATCCACCCGATCGTGGGAACCGGCCGGTCGATATTGTAAACAAAAAGCGTGGAATCCGTCGACGTATCCCGGCGAACCAACGAGCCCGCGGTCAGGACCTCCCACGCTCGCGGCACGCGCACGGTCAGACGGGCTTCCCGTAGCATGCTTTTCCCGTGCGGAAGGACCTCCTCCTCGCGCAGGACGGCGCGCTCCCTCGTGAGCTGCGAAAACTCCGACCGGAACGCGAGGACCCCTGAATACCCGATCACACAATCGAACAGGGTGTCGGAAGGGATATTCATGATCTCGATCGAATCCCGGTCGCGCTCGAACCGGGATTTCCGGCCGTTGATCGTCACCTCCTCCACGTCATACACCGGCAGAAGTTGCAGCCTGATCCGCGCCGGCTTGTGCAATCGAATCGTCAGCGTGTCGATGGCGGAGAGTGCGTTCTGCGACGGAAATAAATTCAGCCTCGCCTTGTGGGAGACGATCTCGTACGCGCCGTTACCCGAATCGGCAGCCGCCGGGCGAAGGGCGCACAACCAGATCGCCACGGTCAGAAGCCGCCGCCTCATGAAAAATTTCGTCCGGACGGCGTCCCCCTCACGAGGGGCGCGGCATCGCGGGTCCCGGTCCCGCCGTAGGGGACTGCTTCGGTTTAAAGACGCTGTATCCGATCAGGCCCCCGAGCAATCCGAACACCGTATCAATCACGAGCGCTGCCATAAACCGAAAAGCGGCTGCCAGCGGGGTCACGCCTTCCCTCACCCGTTCTTCAATCTTCTCCAGGAGTCCCTCGGGCAATTGTAAGTTGGAATGCTTGAGCGCGTCGAGGATGAATCCGCGGGCAACGTCGCCGACGAGCGCTACGAACAAAAGTGAAAGAACGGTTCCGACTACCGCCCCGACGACCCCCGCAAGCGCTCCGACTGCCGCGCAATCGGCCGAGGTAAAGGGAGGCGTGTCCGGCGTGAAGTTCTTCTTATAGAACATCACGGCGAGGAAACCGCCCAGGAGAATGCCGGCGCAGCAGAGGCAGTTGATCAGGCTCAGGAAAGGGATTGAGGAAACAAGCCCCATGATGATCCCGCCGTAAAGCGCAGGGATTTTCTTATCAGGTTTTGAGTTCATTGCGGGCGGATGGTTGGTTGCGACGATACAGGCCTATAAGATACGGCGTTAAGATGAGCGCACTGGCGGCGCCGAAAAACGCTCCCGATGCAATCCGGGTCCCGAGACTGCTTGCATGGACACCGATCACATCGGCGCCGACGTCGAGCAGCATCGGCATGATGGCGATGACCCATGCGAGGCGTGGAAAAGAGGCCACCCCCGGTGAAAAGAAAGGACTCAGAATGATTCCAAAAAAAAATCCGAAATAGATCGCACTGCATCGTGCGCAAACGGCGAGAGGATAGCCCAGGAGATGCAGCGAGCGCGCATCTTCCTGATGGCATAGTAAAGCGAAAAACCTGTAGCCCACCCGGGATATCAGCGGCTGGGATGAGGCGGCGAGCGGAGGCATCACGATCGCCCCGCACCAGATAAGGACGGCGATCAGCAGCGCGTAATATGGGAACGACCTGCCCATGGCGAAACAAATCCGGAATAAAGTAGGAGAAATATCCGAGAGAATCAACTCAAAGATTGCATTTCGTCTCTCGTTCAACTATATTCACTCCGCCTGAACACTCATTGTCTCCCACTCCCTCTCGCCGGCCTATGTTTGAAACCCTCTCCAAATCCAATTTCCTAGGGATCGGAAGGGAGTTCTCGTCCTTCGAGGACTCGAGAGTCGTCATCCTCCCCGTTCCGTACGAGCGGTCCGTAAGCTACGGAGCGGGGACACGCCTCGGACCGGGCGCCATTCTGAAGGCCTCCCAACAGGTGGAGTTTTACGATGAGGAGACGGGCCGTGAAGTGTATCGGGAACTCGGGATATCGACGCTCCGGCCTCTGCGGGTCGCCGGCCTGCGGCAAGAAGTTGCTTTAGATCGAATCCGGGAGCGCGTGCATGCCCTCATCGAGCGGAAGAAGTTCGTCGTCACGCTCGGCGGTGAACACACGATCACCCAGTCGGTCGTTGCCGCCTTCGCGGGCCGGTTTAAGGACCTCTCGGTGGTCCAGATCGACGCCCACTCGGACCTCCGGTCCGAGTACCAGGGGAATAAGTACAGCCATGCCTCCGTCATGGCCCGGGTTTGCGAAATCCTCGACCCCAGGCGGTTGGTGCAGGTCGGCATCCGGGCCCAGTGCCGCGAAGAAGCGGATTTCATCAGGCAGAATGGGGTCACGACGCTCTATGCGCACGAAATCCGCGGGGGCAAGTTCACAAAGACTCCGGCGACATGGGATGATTACGCGTTGGAAAGGATCTCGGATGAGGTCTACCTGACCTTCGACGTCGATGGACTCGATCCGTCGATTATCCCGGCCACCGGCACTCCGGAGCCAAACGGGCTCTTCTGGCATGAGACATTACGATTTCTCAGAAAACTGGGCGACCGAAAGACGGTTGTCGGCTGCGATATCGTGGAACTGGCGCCGATCAGGGGGCTGCACCACCCCGACCTCTCGGCGGCAAAGCTCGTCTCCAAGATGATCAACTATTTCTGTCGCTGAGGATTATCCTAAATTTTCTGCGAAATCAGGCTGTTCTTCGCGATTTCGAGGAGGACTTGACATTAACCCCCTAACTTGTTATACTTGGGCTCGTTGGTGATAACTCACTATTTCAGTAACTACTGAGGGACCGGCATATGGGTAACTACAAGGGGTTACGAAACGCGGCCTACATTTGTCAGCGGCTTGCGCTTATTGGCGGCATTTTGTGGGTGCTGAATTCCGCCTTCTTCTTTTTCCAGTATTTCTCGGACGGGATGAGAATGCCCGATTTCCGCGCCCTGATCGCCTCGTACGGGGGTACGCTCATCGCTGCAATTGTGCCTGTACTACTACTGTACGCCGCTGGAGGGGCGATAAACCTACTCCTCGATATCGAAGGGAATACCCGGCGCAGCACCTAGAGGCCGGAGCATGTTGATTTCTTGACGAGAGGTGGTTGAATAAACCACCTCTTTCATTTTAGCCCCTTCTGCCGGCCCGGCCCGGCCCCGGCCGATGGGACGCTATTGCCCGGTCTTTTTACCGAGCAGGTAGGTTTCTCCCGTGGGTTGAGGCGCCCCCCCTTTTGGCTCAGATGTCACGGCGATAGAGTCAATCTCTCGTCGATCGCTGACGTCGAAAGGCGTCACCGAATAGAAAGTCTCCCTTTCCCAATCCTCGGACAAGCTGAAGGTTCCTGCACTGATTTTCTTCTGCTCCTTGAAGACCCAGAGCTGGTAGTCCCTATCCTGCGGGAGGAGCGGCAGGTTTGCGATGTGCAGGACTGCCACTTTTTTCTCCGGATCCATGAAAATAGTCCCATATGCGGCCGAATCGGCCCGCAGACCGGCCATCTTGACGATTTCAATTTTGCGGGATCCCATTACTTTCAGGACTGTCTCCCTGCGATCCAGGTCGTCCCACAACTTTGTGATTCGTGCTTTCTGGCTCGCGATAAATTCGCGGTTGTCGTTTATCGTCAGCGAAAGACGGTAGACATACAGGCTGAAAGCGCCAAGCATGAAGAGGATGGCTCCGCCGAGGGCATAGGAGAACCACGCGCTCTTCCCCGCCTGACGCTTCTCTTTCGGAGCCTCCTTGACCTCGACCAGAGCCGGCTCTCCCGCCTCCGCGGGAGCTTCTTCGAAGTGCGCCTTCGCCACCTTCGCGAGCTGGGCATTAAAGAGAACCCTCTCGCTGAGATCGGGTGAGACCATCAGCGGCCGAAGCGCACTGGGCAGCAGCGCGGCCATTTCCGTCAGGATCCCGACTTCCGACGAGCAGATAGCGCAACCGGATTTCAGATGCGCCGTGAACTCGGAGAGCTCTTCCCCATCCAGCGCCCCGAGCGTATATGCGGCACTATAGTCCAAATATTTTTCTTCGTGAGAGGCCATCGCTACGTTTTCTCTTTTAAAAGGGTGCGCATCCGCTGAAGCGCCGCTCTCATCCGCGATTTCACCGTCCCGACCGGAATATTGAGCTTTGCCGCGATTTCGGATTGATTGAAACCTTCATAGTAGGCGAGTGCAAGCACCTGCTGATGGGACAGGTCGAGCTGTTTCAGCGTACCGGTGACCCAGCTCTCCGGACCCGAGGCGCCAGCGCCTCCAAAGAGCGCGGGGTTCATGACATCGATCTGCTGGGCGGTGGCTCTGAATCCCCGTGTTCTCAACCGCTCGATCGTGCGCTTCCGCATCATGGTGACGAGCCACGTGTACACGCTCCCTCTCTCGGGCTGATAGGATCCGGCCTTTGTCCAGACCTGGGTGAAAACCTCCTGCACAATATCTTCCGAATCCTGCACCGACCGGAGAATTCGCATCCCGAGCGTGTACATGAGCACGGCGTACCGGTCATACAGCGTCGAGAGCGCGGAGTCCTCGCCGTTGGCGATACGGGCAACGACGGATCCGTCATCCTCGTGGGCGCGCGGTTTGGTCTTCGCTCCTAGCATTGAGATCGGGAAAATGTGCACTTGTTCTTCACGAAAGCAGCTCGAAAATAATGAGAGTTTTGCCAAAATGCAATTCTACGTTTCAATTGATTAAGGGCGCGATATTTTTTACATTGGTCAGTTAATTTTCGAAAAAACCCTTCTAACCGATTGAAGGCATCATCATGAGATTCGGCATCTTGACGGGCGGAGGCGACGTCCCCGGCCTCAACCCATGCATCAAAGCTGCGGTCTATCACGCCTCCGACGAAAACCACGAGGTGATCGGGATCCGGCGCGGGTGGGGTGGATTGCTGAATTTCAATCCCGACGATCCTGAAACTCAGGCGGAGAATACGATTCAACTGACGAAAGCCAACACGCGCACAATCGACCGGACCGGGGGCACGTATCTCCATACATCGAGGACCAACCCGGGGAAGGTGAAGCCGAAGGAAATGCCCGATTTCCTCAGGAAGCAGTTTCCGGGGGGAGATCCGGAGAAGCCGGTGGATTGCACCAAACACATTCTCCGCGTCCTCGGTTCTCTCAAGCTCGACGCCCTGGTTGCGATCGGAGGAGATGATACGTTGAGTTATGCGGTAAGACTTCACAAGGAGGGCTTTCCGGTCGTCTGCATCCCGAAGACGATGGATAACGATGTCTTTGGGACCGATTACTGCATCGGTTTCTCGACGGCCGTGACGAGGAGCGTCGACTTCATTCACGCGTTGAGGACCCCTGCGGGGTCGCACGAGCGGATCGCCGTCGTGGAGCTCTTCGGAAGGTATTCGGGGGAAACGTCGCTCATCTCGGCGTACCTCGCGGGGGTGGACCGCGCGATCATTTCGGAAGTCGACTTCGACGTTGACAAGCTCGTCAAGTACCTCGTCGAAGACAGAAAAGGGAATCCGAGCCGATACGCGATTATGACGATATCGGAGGGCGCAAAACCCCTCGGCGGAGCGATGTTCATGAAGGGCGAGGCGGACGCGTACGGGCACAAGAAGCTGGGCGGCATCGGAGAATTTGTGTCGATCGAGCTCGAACGGCGATCGGGGGTCCGGTCGGTCTATCAGCAGCTTGCCTACCTCATGCGGAGCGGCGCCCCCGACGCGCTCGATCTCATGGTTTCGACGAGTTATGGACATCTCGCGACCGATTTACTACTAAAAAAACAGCCGGGCCGAATGGTCGCCCTTCGCGACGGCAAGTACACGACTGTCTCGGCGAATATCATCGCCGAAGGAAAGAAGCGGGTCGACGTCGACGAGCTCTATGACATCGGCCAGTACCGCCCCAAAGTTGCGCACCTCCTCGGAAAACCGATGTTTCTCTACTGATGAGCATTGATTTTCACGCTCCTTTTGGTTTAATTGTTTAAGACCCCCCATTCACGCTGTTTCCGGTACTCGATCATGATCCTGAGCCGATGTCGACGCCGTTGATGAAGCAATATGCCCTGATGAAGGCGAAGTACCCCGAGACAGTCCTCCTGTTCCGTCTCGGCGATTTTTATGAAACGTTCGAAGAAGATGCCCGGCTGACGTCGAAGGTCCTCGGGATCACGCTCACAAAGCGGGGAAATGGTTCTGCGGGCGACATCCCTCTTGCCGGGTTCCCGCACCACGCTCTCGAATCGTATCTCCCGAAGCTCCTCAAGGCCGGGCTCAGAGTGGCCGTCTGCGAACAGCTCGAGGACCCCAGGCTGGCGAAAGGACTCGTGAAGCGCGATGTCATCGAAGTCGTTTCTCCCGGCGTCGCATTCTCCGACAAGATTCTCGAACAGAAGCGGAACAATTACCTTCTCGCCGTCGCCCTCCCCCATGCGCTCCCCTCTGCCCGGGATACGGCCGGCGTGGCATTCATCGACGTGACGACAGCAGACTTCAAAGTTACAGAAGTCCCGTTCGGCGACCTTGCGGAACAAATCGCCTCCCTGGCGCCGGCGGAGATCCTGGTCCAGAGGCGCGACCTCGAGGCCCTCCGGGCAGCCCTCAACGAGCGTTATAGCGGTCTCTACTCGAAGCTCGACGACTGGATATTCAACTTCGATTACGCCGAGGAGCTGCTGCGCCAGCACTTCAATACCCGGACGCTCAAGGGTTTCGGGCTCGAAGGAATGAGATTGGGGATCGTAGCCGCCGGGGGTGTCATGAATTACCTTCAGGAAACCCAGAAGGCAAATCTACTCCACATTCGCAAAATCATTCCGTTCAACGCGGGAGATTACATCCGGCTCGACCCGTCGACCAAGCGGAACCTGGAGATTACGCAGTCGATCGACGGGCGCGAAGAAGGCACGCTCTTCTGGGTGCTTGATCGTACCCGGACGCCGATGGGCGGACGTCTTTTGAAACAGTGGATCAACCACCCCCTGAAGAAGGCGGATGCAATCAGGGCCCGTCTCTCGGCGGTTCAGGAGCTCGCGGGGAAAGCCGGTCTGCGCGGAGAGCTGGGCGGTATCCTCTCGAACATCGGTGACCTGGAGCGCCTCATTGCAAAAGTATGCACCAATCGCGCCAACCCGCGCGACGTCGTCGCGCTCAAGCATATGCTGATCCACGTTTCGCGGCTCAAGCATGCGGCCGGCGGGCTCGAAACCGGAACGCTCGGCTCGCTTCACCGCGGCATCCGGACACTCGACTCCCTGACCGATAGAATATCGGCCGCGCTCTCGGAAGACCCCCCGCTCTCCCTCGCCGAGGGCGGCGCGATCAAGAAGGGGTTCAGCGCGGAGCTCGACGAGCTGCGCGACATCGCCCTCAACGGCAAGTCGTGGATTGCCGCCTTGCAGACCAGGGAACGCGAACGGACAAGAATTCCCTCCCTCAAGGTGGGGTTTAACAATGTGTTCGGGTATTACATCGAAATCACGAATACCCACAAGGAGAAGGTTCCGGCGTCCTATGTGCGGAAGCAGACCGTAGCGAACGCCGAGCGGTTCATCACGCCTGAACTGAAGGAATATGAGGACAAGATTTTCAGCGCGGAAGAGAAAATCGCCTCTCTCGAATCGCGGTTGTTCAACGAACTCCGCCTGGCGATCGCCGGCGAGACGGAAAGCATCCAGCAGAATGCGGGACTCGTCGCGCTGCTCGACTGCTTCGTGTCACTCGCGGAGGTCGCCACCGAAAACAACTACGTCCTTCCCGAAATCGGAGACGACGCGGCGATTGAGATCATCGGGGGGCGGCATCCCGTGATCGAGAAACTCCTCCCACCCGCCGACGCGTACACCGCAAACGATGCGCGGCTGGATACGGGCGATAACCAGATATTGATTATAACCGGCCCGAACATGAGCGGGAAATCGAGCTACCTTCGACAGGTCGGGCTCATCGTGCTCCTGGCCCACATCGGGAGCTTCGTGCCCGCCAAATCCGCCCACATCGGGATCGTGGACAGAATCTACACGCGTGTCGGCGCGAGCGACAACATCGCGGCGGGCGAGAGCACCTTCCTCGTCGAGATGCACGAGGCCGCGAATATCCTCAACACCGCCACTGCGCGCAGCCTCATCCTGCTCGATGAGGTCGGGCGCGGCACCAGCACGTTCGACGGGATCAGCATCGCATGGGCTCTGACCGAATACCTCCATGATCGCATCGGCGCCAAGACCCTGTTCGCGACGCACTACCACGAGCTGAACGAGCTGGCCGACATTTTTCCGCGCATTAAGAATTTCAAAGTCGAAGTTCGTGAGTATGGGGACAAAGTGATTTTCTTGCACAAGGTCACGCCCGGCTTCGCCGATCACTCATACGGAATCCAGGTCGCGGAGATGGCGGGCATGCCCGGGGAGGTGACGGCGAGGGCGAAGAGCATCCTGCTCAACCTTGAGCGCTCGGAGCTGAATATCACAGATCCCGCTGCCGCGACCGCAGATGCCGCCGGGCCGGCCGCTCCGAAAGAGTCCCGGCCTCTTCCGGGACAGAGGGAGAAGCCGCTTGCGGGAAGAAGTTTGCCCCGCGCCGCAATGCAAATGCCGTTGTTCGAATTGAAGGACGACCGGCTCCGGGAAGAACTCCGGACGATCGACATCAACGCAATCACTCCCCTCGAAGCGTTGCGGAAGCTTGCCGAGTGGAAAAAGGAAGGCCGGTGAGTATGGATCGCAGGGCGTTCATCAAAACCACTGCGGCCGGAGCTCTCGTTCCTCTTTCCGTCTCGAAGAACCTGCATGCAGTCCCGCTTGCCGGACCACACGCAGAATCCCCCCCGGATGCCGGCCGCAGCGTCAAGGAAATCCGCGACCGGATTAAGCCGATCACGGCGGAGGAGCGTCTCCAGCGCCTGGAGAACGCCCGGCGGCTCATGGTCGGGCAAAAGATCGACGCCATCCTCATGGAAGGGGGAACGACCATGACCTATTTCACCGGCGCGAACTGGGGACGGAGCGAGCGGTTGTTCGCAATGGTTCTTCCGGCAAAAGGAGAACCCGCTTTTTGCGCGCCGAAGTTTGAGGAAGGGCGGGCGCGGGAACAGGTCGGCGATGCAAAATTGCTCACATGGGAAGAGCATGAAAGCCCCTTCGCGCTGATCGGGGATATCCTCCGGAGCGGAGGGATGACGACCGGAACGATCGGGGTGGAAGAAACGACGAGATATTTCGTCACCGAGAATCTGGGGAAGACCGTCACCGCGGCTTCGATCGTGAGCGGCACTCCCGTCACCGCCGGGTGCAGGAGCGTCAAGTCCGCTCATGAGATCGAACTGATGCAGATCGCGAACGACATCACGGCGGAGGTGTTCGCCGGTTCCCTCAAAGTGTTGAAAGACGGGCTTACCGAGCGCGAATTCGGTTCGACGCTCACGAAAATGTTTTCCGAGTTCGGCGTCGCAGGGGGCGCCCTCGTTCTCTTCGGAGAAGCGTCCGCCTATCCGCACGGGCTTGTGAAGGAGCACACGCTCCGGGAGGGCCAGATCGTCCTGATCGATGGGGGTTGCTCCGTCGAGGGGTACGCTTCAGACGTCACCCGCACGACGGTCTTTGGCAAGCCATCGGATAAGATGAAGGCCGTCTGGGGGATCGTCAGGAAAGCGCAGGATGCCGGTCTCGCCGCAGCCAGACCCGGCGTCCCCGGCGAAGATATTGACGCGGCAGCGCGGCGCGTTATCACCGGGGCCGGCTACGGCCCCGATTACAAGTACTTCACCCATCGCCTCGGGCACGGGATCGGGATGGAGGGGCATGAGTGGTACTACCTCGTGCGCGGGAACAAGCGGGCGGAACAGGCGGGCAACATGCACAGCAACGAGCCGGGTATTTACATTATCGGGGAGTTCGGCATCCGTCTGGAAGATGAAATGCTCATCACAGAGGGCGGCGCAAAACTCTTGCTCCCCCAGGCGGACAGCCTGGAGAAAATATTCCCATGAACCTCCAGGACATCCACGATCTCTACGATTACAATTACTGGGCGAAACGCAGGATCCTTGCGGTCGTGGAGACTCTTTCGCCGGAACAGTTCGCGAAGGACCTCAGCTCCAGCCACGGCGGCATACAGGGAACGCTCTTCCATATCATGGGCGCGGAGGAGATCTGGTTCAAGCGCTGGAAGGGCGAGTCTCCGAGTTCCTTCGGTACCGCGGAGCAGTACCCCTCACTCGACCTCCTCAGCGATCACTGGGATATGGTCGAGCATGAAGTTATGGGATTCTGTCACATGCTCAAGTCAGACGAAGATCTCAGGAAAATAATCGCCTATCGGAACTTGAAGGGAGAGGCCTATTCACAGCCTCTCGGGCGGCTGATGCAGCACCTTGTGAACCATTCGACCTACCATCGCGGGCAGGTCGTGACGATGCTCCGGCAGCTCGGCGTAAAACCGGTTGCCACCGATCTGGTGGCCTATTTTCTCGAGAAGGACCGCTGAACATCAGAGCGAAGCAAAGGTTTTTTGTGGGAGAGAGTTTTATTCACAGAGAGAGGATCCAGGGCATGATACAAGTTTTCAGCATATTCGTTTGGACTCTTGCCGGGCTCATCAGCGTGGGCGCGGCAACGGCATTCGCACAACCGGCCTCCGGCACAGACGGCCCCCGGCGTGACACCTTGTATTCGAAACCGCACGACGTCTATCCGGAGGAACTCATGCGGCAGATGCCGAAGCCTGACCGCCAGGGTGTTCCACGAACCCCCGGAGCGGCAGCCGCCTCCATCTATCCGAACGTCAATATCTCGGTCGACACATTTCCGCAGAATGAACCGTCGGTAAAGATCAGCCGCAAGCACCCGAACCGTGTCGTCGCCGCGTGGCGCGATTTTCGGACGGGGGTCAGTCCCGCAATCCGGAGAGTGGGTTACAGCCTGTCCGTTGACGGCGGCTCGACATGGTCGACGAGCGCTCTCCTGCCGGTCATCGATTCGGTTCATCTTCGGTCAAGCGACCCGGCAGTCGGCACCGACACGGCGGGCAATTTTTATATCACCACCATTTCGGTCAACAACACGAACAACGACGGAAAGATCCTCGTGTACCGTTCGACCGATGAGGGGCAAACGTTCGATGCTGCCAGCGTTGCGCCGAACCCCCCGGGGGTCGCCTTCGATGACAAAGAATACATCGCGTGTGATTTCAGCCGCGCGAGCCCTTTTGTGAATACTCTGTATATCACCTGGACGCGCTTCGGAACTCCCGGCGGGATACAGTGCACGCGTTCGACCGACGGGGGCCAAACCTGGTCGGGACCGGCACAGGTGAGCGACGCGACCAGCGGCGTCCAGGGGTCGGATCCGGCAATCGGCCCGAACGGCGAGGTGTATGTTGTCTGGGCGGGTTCCGGCATCATGTTCGATAAGTCGCCTACGGGGGGAACGAGCTTCGGCCCCGACAGCACCATCAGCCCGGTCGGCACACTGCACGGGTTTCCTTCCATCGCCGTCGACCTGAGCGGAGGGAGCCGGAGAGGGTACATCTACGTAACCTGGAGCGATCACCGGAACGCCGATGATGACGTCTTCATGAGCCGCTCAACAGACGGCGGAGACCACTGGTCGGCGCCGGCGAGAGTGAACGATGACCCTGTGGGCTCCCTCGGCGGCCACAAACAGCAATACTGGCCGTGGATCAGCGTGGATGATCAGGGCAGTATTTCAATCGTCTTCTATGACACGCGCAACACGGCAAGCAACGCGATCTTCGAGGCGTACCTGGCGCGTTCCACCAACGGCGGGAACACGTTCACAAACCAGCGATTGAGCTCGCAGGATTCTCCACAGAATACACCGAACGGCGATGTGCGCTTCGGCGACTATATCGGTATCGATTCGTGGGATTACCGGATCGTGCCCGTCTGGACGGATGAACGGGCCGGCGGATTCAACATGGATATTTATACGGCCGTGATCAAGCTCCCCAGGCCCGCCGTCGTCCCTGTTACCGTCGCATCCGGGTGGAACATCGTTTCCGTGCCGGTGGTCCCGGGCAACCCGCTCAAGACGGTTATTTTTCCTACCGCAGCATCTCCTGCATTCGGGTATCAGGGCAGCTATTTCATCAGCGATACGCTCAAAAACGGC
>DASQAZ010000016.1:0-13340 GCA_035635475.1 Bacteroidota bacterium
CGCCTTCTTCCTACAAACCTTCCTCCCACCCTCGGCTCGCATTCGCCCGGCGCTCACGTTTCTGCTCATTGTCCTTTTCGGATTCGTGAAAATCACGTTCGACGCGTGGCGAACGCCTGCGGATTCCGTGTCGAATTTCACCGGGCGTGGGGAGATCGTAATCCTAAGAGGCGCGATCACGGACGAACCAAGCCTCAACTTGAAGACAATGCGCTTCGTCGTCGATGCTGAGAGTATCCTCCTTGGCGGCCGGCGGTTGAGGATTTCCGGGGGCGTACTCATTTCGGGCAGGAAGTTGGATGTGGATACAACGCTCGTCCCGTCACTCACGTACGGCCGGACGGTGATCGTCAGCGGGGAGCTCGAAGTTCCGTTGGGGCCGCGGAACCCCGGCGAGTTTGACACTAAGGGATACCTTCATCTCAATGGCATCGTGGCGAGGCTCAACGTTTGGGCATCTGATACGATAATCCTGGGCCCGGAAGCGCGGGGGAATTTTCTTGCCTCGCTTGTATATCCCCTGCGTCGCTCGGCCGGGTATCGGCTCGACCGGTTAATCGGAGGCGATGAAGGGAAGTTCCTGAGGGGATTGATCATCGGGGACAGGACCGAGCTGTTGCCCGAGATCAAGACGGCGTTTATCAATTCGGGCGTCATACATATCATCGCCGTCTCGGGACTTCACGTTGTGATCGTCGCGATGATAATCATCGGATTTCTGCAGGTTGTCCGGGTTCCGGAAAGAGCAAGAATCGTTGTAACCTGCCTCTTGCTGATCTACTACATCTTTCTGACCGGAGCGGCCGCGTCGGTCACGCGGTCTGTCATCATGGCTATCGTTTTTCTCGGAGGAAAGCTGTCGGAACGCAAGACTGATTTCTATAATGCGCTCGCGCTCTCGGGGATCATCATCCTTCTGTTCGATTCGAAGCAATTGCTCCAGCCGGGGTTTCAGCTCTCATATACTGCGGTCTTCTCATTGGTGTACCTCTATCCGAAAGTGGACGCGATGAAACGTTTTCTCCCCTTCGGGATAGGAAAGAGAAGGTGGGTTACGCCTTGCGTGGCGGCCCTCTCGGTTTCGCTGGCGGCAGGCATCGGCACCCTACCCTTGACGTCGATCTATTTTGGAAAAATATCACTCGTGAGTTTCGCCGCCAATATTGTCGTCGTACCTCTTTCCAATCTCATTCTGGCGGCCGGGATGTTGACAATCGGCATCTCGTATTGCTCAATCTGGCTCGCGTCCGTCTACGCCTGCGTAACATCGCTCCTGACTTCCTGCCTGCTGAGCATTGTGAGCTTTTTCGGAAATCTCCCGTTCGCCTATCTTAACTCGCATTTTACAATCTGGTCATCGCTCGCTTTCTATGGCGCAGTCGGCTTCGTCATTACGTGTTTGCGAACGGAAACCAGAAAGCAATCGATTATCGCACTGCTCGTCGTCGTTGATCTGTGGACGTGCGTTGAGCTCCTTGATAAACCGAGACCTCTCCGGGTGACATTTTTTGCCGTCGGCCAGGGAGACGGTGCGCTCGTAGAGCTGCCCGACGGAAAAACAATCCTGATCGACGCGGGCCCCGAGGGCACTTCGGGAAACGCGGGGGCGCGGTTCATCGAGCCATACCTCAGGTGGGAGGGTATTAGTCGCCTCGACGATATCGTGTTAAGCCATCCTCATAGCGATCATCTTGGAGGAATCCCATACCTGTTGAGGCATGTCGCGGTGAGCGGAATCATCGACGCGGGCTCGCGGGCGCCTACCATTCTGTTTCGGGAATACCTGCATTGCATCGACTCGCTTTCCATTCCGAGGAAGGTGTTGCGCGGCGGTTCCCGCATTGAGGACTTCGACGGAATCCGGCTCTATGTCCTTCATCCATCGGCCGGCTTTATCCCAAAGGATACAACCGCGCACAGCAACCTCAACAATCAATCGTTGGTTATCAAATTAGTCTACGGGCGAAGCTCGGTGCTGCTCGCGGGCGACGCAGAGAGGGAGGCGGAGGATCGCATGATCGACATCTACGGAGCCTTCCTCAAGAGCGATGTCCTGAAAACGGGACATCACGGGAGTGTTACGAGCAGCTCGGATCGGTTTCTGGACCTTGTGAAACCGGCAATCGCTGTCGTCTCCGTGGGCGCGAGGAATAAATTCCATCTTCCTTCCACGGCCGTTCTGAAGCGGCTCTCGGATCGTGGCACGCGTTATTTCCGGACCGACGAGGCTGGTGCCGTCGTCATTGAATCGGATGGAGAAGGGTGGACCGTCGTGAATTGGAGGTAGGTGGAGTACAATGCTCTAAGGTCGCAATTTGCGACCTTAGAGCTGGGTTCGAACCGCTGCCGAAATCATTAATCCTTGAATCTCTGTGCTTCTTTGTGTATTTTGGCGAGTGCCATTTCGCGTCGAATCGACACGCGTTGTTGAACCACTGACCAAGATTCCCATCCGGATGAAGAAAAAGTCTTCCAAACGCCCCAAGAAACCACGGCAGAAACGGCGATCAGCCGCGACCGAGAAGCTGAGCGAGCGAAAGGGGCACTTCCAGACTGATTCCGGCTACGAAATCGAGCGCGTCTACGAGCCGTCCGATTTCGATTATGAGCGGCGGCTCGGATATCCCGGGGAGTATCCCTTCACCCGCGGGATCCATCCTACCATGTACCGGGGAAAACTTTGGACGATGCGCCAGTATGCGGGATTCGGCAGCGCCCGGGAGACGAACCGCAGGTACCGATATCTTCTCCAGCAGGGCACGACCGGTCTATCCGTCGCCTTCGATCTGCCCACCCAGATGGGATATGATTCCGACCATCCGATGGCTGACGGCGAGGTGGGAAAGGTCGGCGTCGCCATCGATTCGCTGGAGGATATGGAGCTGTTGTTTGAAGGGATCAAGCTTGAGGAGATAACCACATCCATGACAATCAACGCGACGGCGGCGATTTTGCTCTGCATGTACGTGGCCCTCGCCAGGAAGCAGGGTGGCGGGCTGGCCCGGCTTTCGGGGACAATCCAGAATGACATCCTCAAGGAATACATCGCCCGTGGTACGTACATTTATCCCCCGGGCCCGTCCATGCGGCTCGTGACTGACGTATTCGAGTGGTGCCGCGACAACCTCCCAAAGTGGAATACGATCTCCGTGAGCGGGTATCATATTCGTGAGGCAGGCGCCACGGCTGTCCAGGAGCTTGCGTTTACATTCGCAAATGCGATTGCCTACGTGCGGGCAGCTCTCGAGGCGGGCCTGGACATCGATACCTTCAGTTCTCAACTCTCGTTTTTCTTCAACTCCCACAATAATATGTTCGAAGAAATCGCGAAGTTTCGCGCTGCACGGCGTCTTTGGGCGCGGATTATGAAGGAGCGGTTCAAGGCGAAGAAGCCGGAAAGCATGAAGCTCCGTTTCCATGCACAGACGGGAGGGTCGACATTGACGGCGCAGCAGATCGAGAATAATGTCGTTCGAGTATCTATCCAGGCGCTCGCCGCGGTCCTCGGCGGATGCCAGTCGCTCCACACGAACAGTAAGGACGAAGCGCTTTCATTGCCTTCAGAGGAAGCGGCGCGCATTGCTCTGCGCACGCAGCAGATTATCGCAAATGAAACGGGCGTTGCCGACACCGTCGATCCGCTCGGAGGCTCGTATTTTCTCGAGCGGTTGACAGATGCCATCGAATCCGGCGCGGAGGCTTACCTTGAGACGATCGACAGCATGGGCGGAGCGATCCAGGCAATCGAGAAACAGTTTTATCAGAACGAAATTGCCAAAAGCGCTTACCAGTATCAGAAGGCAATCGAGGAAAAACAAAAGATCATCGTCGGGGTGAATGATTTCGTCGCGACAGGCGAGAGTCCGCCTGCGGTGCTGAGGATCGATGAGCACAATCAGCAGCGTCAGGTGGAGGGATTGCGGGATCTCAAGCGTCGGCGGGATACAACAAAAGTCGCGGATGCGCTTAAGGAGCTGGCGACCGCTGCACGCGGCAAGGAAAATATCATTCCTCACATTCTCAATGCCGTCGAAGCATATGCGACGCTCGGGGAGATCTCGGATCAATTACGGAGGATCTGGGGAGAGTACACTTAGCGGAAGCCCCAGTCGACCGCACACTGTGCCCAACGATTTCACGTGCAACTGGATGGCTTCCTTCATATTCTTGATTGCTTGTTTCTCATTCTTGCCCTGCGAGATGCAACCGGGTAGAGATGGACACGTCGCAACGAGCCATCCATCCTCATCCTTCTCAAGCACAATTTTGAACGTCATCATTACTCCTTCGTGATGTCCTAGCTTCTAGATGATACAAAGAATACACTCGAAAGGCGAAATAAGGAAGCTATTGGACGAAGAGTTCCATCGAAGGGCAGAGATCATTGATCCCACATTCGAGGCACTTCGGCTTTCGCGCCTGACAGATTTTTCTTCCGTGCCAGATCAGCAGGTTTCCGGTCGCGATCCAGTCTTCCCGTGGGATGATCTGCATGAGATCGGCTTCAATTTTTTCCGGATCCGATTGGCGTGAAAACCCGAGCCGTTCAGAGAGCCGTTTGACGTGCGTATCGACGACAATTCCTTCCGCCTTGCCAAAATAGTTTCCCAAGATAACATTGGCGGTTTTTCTCCCGACACCCGGCAGCCGCACCAGCTCCTCCATCGTATCGGGCACCTCCCCGTTATGCCTCTCCAGTAACTCCTTGCAGCAATTGATGATGCTTCTCGTTTTGGCCCGGAAGAATCCCGTGGACCGGATCATCTTTTCGACTTCCGCGGGATTCGCGGTTGCGAAATCCTTCGCGGATCGATAACGCCGGAAGAGATCAGGCGTTACCTTGTTGACGCGCTCGTCGGTACATTGCGCGGAGAGGATCGTCGAGATCAGAAGCTCGAGTGGACTTGAGTGATCCAGGGCCGTCTTTGCATCGGGATACAAGCCTTTGAGGAGAGCGATGATCGCGGTTGCCCTTTTCTTGAGGTCCGCGGACGACTCACGCTTCTTTGCACCCGCGCGGCTCGTTTTTCTCCTCCTCGCCTTCATGCAACGTTAATATTGCCGAACACCCGGGTGATGGAAATCTTCATTCTATTAGTGGCCTGAGGGTAATTCGGAGTCAGGTGCTGAATCTCCGACGAGAACCCTCCCTTTCGCTGGCCGAAGATGACCAATTCCCCGAAGACCGAGCTTGCGGAGATCGCTGCTGCCGCATCAGCAGGGAGGAGAATTCTCGAATCGCCGAACACCCCGTGCACGCGAAGTTCATGTTCACCTTCGGCGAGCTTTGTGGAGGACAGGTCGAGGAATGACTCCCCAAAAACCGTAGAAATCGAACCACCTTTGAACTGCTGCGAGGTTACCTTGACGTCGATATTTCCAAAGACGCTGGACTGATGGACCAGCTCGCTCTCGGTTTGAGAAGAGGTTTCCGTCGGCGACGCTCCGGCCGGCCTGGGCCGGCGCCGGGCGAGGATGCTCACTCCCCAGAGAATCAGAAGCAGCGGCCAGTAGTCGGAGATAAACTCCTTGAAATCGATGGCGCCCAGATTATCGAGGAGCAGGAGGAAGCCGAAGAGAATCAGTATAAATCCCCAGTAGAAATTGCGCATAATCCTTGTCCGTTCTAAGCGTTAGTGGTTGAGAAATTTTGAGACTTCATCGGCTCCCCTGGTATTAATCACGTCTTTCTTTTCCAGCCATCCCTTGCGGGCGATTCCGACGCCGTAACGCACGTCGGTGAGACCGCCGATATTGTGCGCGTCCGGATTGATGCTGATCTTCACGCCCTTCTCCTTCGCGTACTTGCACAGCCGCCAGTCCAGATCGAGCCGAAGGGGATGGGCGTTAATCTCCATGATCGTCCCGCTATCCGCCGCCGCATGAATAACCTCGATCATGTTCACCGGATACCCCTCTCGTTCCAGAAGGAGCCGGCCGGTGGAATGGCCAAGCATTGTGACGTGCTTATTTCGTATCGCCCTGATGATTCGCTTCGTTGCCTCGCTTTCCGTCATTTTGAACTTGCTGTGCACGGATGCCACGACAAAATCGAAGCTCGCGAGGACTCGGTCGCTCCAGTCGAGCGTGCCATCCGAAAGGATGTCCACTTCGGTGCCCTTGAAAATGCGAAATCGGCTCAGGGTCCCATTTAGTTTTTCGATTTCTTTGTGCTGAAGTTTCACTCGTTCCTCGGTCAATCCCCCGGCGTAGGCCGCAATCTTGCTGTGGTCGGCGATTCCGAGATATTCCCATCCGAGGGCCTTTGCCGCCCGCGCCATTTCCTCGATGGAATTGGCGCCGTCGCTGTATGTGGAATGGCAGTGAAATGTTCCCCGAAGGTCCTTCTCTTCGATCAAAACAGGTATCTTGCCGGCACGTGCGGCGTCGATTTCTCCCATGTTCTCACGAAGCTCGGGAGGAATGTAGGAAAGGTTGAGCGCTTTATAGATGTCCTCTTCGGTTTTGCACTTGGGGATACGTTTCACCTTTTTTGCGTTCTCGAGCTTTGAAAAGGCGTACTCGTTCAAGCTCCAGCCGAAGTGTTTCGCCAACCCCCGGATTTCAATGTTATGTTCCTTACTCCCGGTGAAATACAGGAGGGCGAATGGATATTCTTCATCGCCGATGATACGGAGATCGCAATTGATGCCGGATTTGAGGATGACACTCGACTTCGTCTCCCCTTTTGCGACGATTTTCTCGACATCCGGGTGTTTCGTGTAGGAGTCCATGATCTTCGCGGTCTGAGCGCGGGCGGCGCTTGCCAGTATGTCGATGTCGCCGATGACTTCTTTCCGGCGACGCAGGCTCCCCGCAATCTCACAGCGGATCACACCTTTTTGCTCCGCCAAGACCTTGAGGATAGGGTCGGCGGCCTCACGGGCCTTCGAGTATAAGTGCTTGTCGGCGTGGCTGCGGACTTGCTCTATCCCGCCAAGGATGTTTTGCTCGGTCTTCTCGCCGAAACCCTCGACCGAGCCGAGTCGATGCTCGGCGGCTGCCTTACGGAGCTGTTCGATCGTTTTGATCCCCAGTTTTTCGTAGAGAATCTTGACCCTCTTGGGTCCGAGGCCTGGTATCCGGAGCATGTCAAGAAGACCGGGTGGAAGGGAAGCCTTGAGTTTCTCGTAGTAGGGGAGCTTGCCGGTATCAACCAGCTCGACAATTTTTTCCGCGATCCCGGAGCCGATCCCCTTCATTTCCTTGAGCTCATCGGCGGCGATCAGCTCCTTGAGATCTTTCGGAGCGGCTGCTATGACACGGGCGGCGTTATGGTAGGCCCTTGACTTGAATGGATTTTCACCGTTGAGCTCCTGGAGAGTGCCGATTTCATCCAGGATGGCTGCAACTTCCTTATTCGTCATTCGGTTCGAAATTATTTCATAAGCATAATTTTTCTGACGGCCGTGAAGTCGCCCGCGGTCATCCGGACCATGTACATCCCGGATGGGACCGTCAGCCCGTGGGTGTCTTTGGAATCCCACTCCATGAGGTGATACCCGGCTTCCTGATCGCCTGTCATTATGTTTGCGATTTTTCTTCCCAGTACGTCGTACACCGTCAGGTCGACGGCGGACGCTCTCGGTATCTCAACGCTAAAGTGCGTCACGGGGTTGAAGGGATTTGGATAGTTCTGAGACAATGCAAATGCCTTTGGAATGGCGGCTCCTTCGGTCAGCTTCACGACGAGCCGTGTGAGTCCGGCGTCTGAGATCGTCACTTTCCCCGATCCCTCCATAACGCCCAGTGTCTTGGTATCCTTACCCCGTCCTGCCATCAAGATGAGCTTTTGCACAGTTCCCCGCACCGCTTCCCATTTCACGGTCAGAGGATAGACCGCGCCCTGGATCGAGATCGGATAGACGTAGTCTTTGCCACGGTCGATCTGGGTGGGATGGACTTCTACCATCCGCTGGGAAGTGAACCTCACATCCAGGGATCCTTCAGGTCCCGGAGGCGGCAATTCGTATCCGACCGCGGCCTGTGAACTCAGAACGCTCTCGGATCCAATGTACAGAGTCTGCGCTCGCCCAATTTTGTCCTGAACGGTGAGTCTGTTCAAACCGGCCAGCTCCTGATTGGCAGGAGCGGCTTTCGGTTCAGCACCTGTCGCTACAATGTGGAGCGTTCCCGGACCGGTTGACCTGACCCAGTAACTCCTCCCGGGGTCCAAGGTGGCACTGGTATGGTATCCGCCGCCCGTGAAGCCGAAGAGGGGGGAGGTGAGCAGACTGCTGGGCGAGGTGGTCAACGATGCAGAACTGACGGATTTCGAAACAGATCCAACCAAGTTCCAGTGGGTCGTGAGAGCCACATCCACGTGCGATAACGAAGACCCGGGCGCATCGAGCAACTGCGCGCCCGAGAATTTAAGCCAGAATCCGTGGCCATTATCAAGTGGTGTGGTCACTCTGTAGCCGCCGGCAGACGGAGAGTACGTGAACGCATTCGACGTGGCAGTCGGGAAAAGGAATGACTTGGCGTAGCTGGGTGCCGTTTCGCCGATGGAGACCATATTCCAACCATCCTCCAACGCAGTCGTGTAGACGACGGGGTAATAGGAAACGCACAGTCCGTTACGCAGGTGAGTCTCGGCGGGCGCTCCGTTTCTATTGAAGTAGTTGAACGGCGTGATCGGTCCGGGATGGGAGATAGAATCAGAGCTGAGACCAGTGAGGTTATTCGTGTCCAGGCCGTTCGTGCCGATGTTGGGATACTGGAATTGGATAGTTCCCGAGGCGCGGTCCAGAACCACCCGGAATGTATCGATATCCGGCTGCGGTCCTCCGACAAAGAATGCTCCGACTCCATCCCATTCTGCGATGAATTTACCGGGGTACGCGGTGCTGCTGTACCGGATCGCTCCAAATGTGCTGCTCGGGGTATCCTGGTAAACGATCCAGTCCGCCCAGAATGGGGCGATAAAATTTTTCGGCATGTACCCCGCGCGCTGGTTCATCGTGTCGGCACGACTGTGATATTGGCGCTGGGGAAAGTCAAAGCTTCCCGTCGCAAAACCGTTAGCATTGACATCGAGGGTATCGGTCGCGTTCTTCGACAGGGCGATCCCACCATTTACACCGATCCAAGCGTAGTACAAGGTATCCCCGAAATAGATGAATGGACCGCCGAGACTGAATGGTCCCGCAGTCCCGTCGTCACCCCTCGCGTCGTGCTTTCCGCGCACCTGGAAATAAGCGGACGTATCGATCAGTGTTCCCGAGCCCGCAATACTCCCAGCTGTGCATGCCAAAGAGGTGTCCATCCGGTAGTAGGCGCTGTTCAAGTCGAGCACCCTGTAGTTGTAGCCTGCGGTTGAATCTCCCAGTCCTGTGGAGTCGAAGAAAACGAGCGTGTAAGAGACAAAGGTACCTATTGGCGCACCCGGAATGGTAAACTGGAATTGATCGAAGCCCAGATAGCTCATTGGATTGGTGCCCACCGACAGCGTAGCCCCAAGAAAGTTCTTGAAGGTGTAGCGCACGAGAGCAGTTTTGACGCCCGCGCGTGGAGGAACCTCCGCATCGCAATCAGTAAGTTGCACTGTTCCCGACTGGGGGCCGGTGGAAAGCGTGCTGCGGATTAGCTCGATCGGACCGACCGAGGGTGGAGTATTCGAGGTCGGCGTCATATCATACCAAACATTGAAAGCGGCGGCCGCGCTCGTATCCCCACTCGGAGCACCGCGCGCGACCCATCCCCTCTTGATTTGAGCCGACGGAAACCCCGCACAGTTCGAGGGTCCTGAATCGTGCTCGTAAAACTTCCAGTCTCTCGCCGGTTTAGAGGTATTCAAACTGCTGATCTCAAACGCGGTCCAGTTTGACGAAAGATGGTCATCAACATGGAGCGCAGGCGAATTCATCCGCAGAGTGAAGAATAAGACATCACCCCTGGTAACGCTCAAAATCCCCAGGGCCGGGAGCGGAACCGTGTTTACCCCGTACCGAAGCTTAACCGGGTATCCGGAGGCGCCCCAGGCAGTCGGGCCGAACGGCGGATATGACGGCGTCGTTCCCCCATTCGTTTCGATCGTCGAGTGCCATGTTGTATCCGTCGCATCCTCGCGGAAGGCGGCCACGCCCTGATCCTGATCGTTCACGTTCAACCAGTACCCCCAGCCCCGGCAAGGGGAGGGATAAGGTCCGGGGAACGCGCCCGGACCGGCTGTTGGGGTGATGTACGATTGAAAGATTCGCAAGTACACTGTGGAGTCCATGATCGCCCATGAGGGACCCACTCGCGTGCAGTAAAAATAGACCGTGTCAATAGTCCCGGTCGCTGGCACCACGAACCATTGTCCCAAGGTGGTCTTGTGGGTGAAACCAAGTGTGCTCGAGAACCGATCGGGGTAATAGCCGAATTGCGCCTGTCCACAAGATGCCGAAGCGTTCGCTTCAGCCTTGCGCTTCATATATTTATTAATCACGCGCTCTGGCGTTTGACCTGGCGGCAGAGGCATGACTTCCTGATTAGGGGAGACGAGGTACCTTTTCTGTGCGGCCGCCACACCACTCAACAAAAATAGGCAGAATAGAGATGTCAAAAAACGCATTGGGAAGGTATCGATCTCGTCCTGTATGGCTGCAATCTCTTTAGATCTCATGTCATCCTCCGTGTCGATGAACGGGCGAAATACGGGGTGGAGGGATGTGCGAATAAATGAAAGTACGCAAAATGCGGGGCAGATTCAAATGTCCGCGCAAACGAGTACAAGACTGGAACCAGAACTAGAATAATCGCGAAGGATGAATGGGAGATTTATAGATGAGCAGCCCGTCACCAGCGGAGGAGCGCGGCCTCCAGGGCGAGCCCGGGACCCATCGCCAGCATTACTCCCAAATCGCCCTTCTTAGGATGAGAGTGACGCATCGTTTCCTGAAGCACAAATAGGACGGTCGGCGAAGACATGTTCCCGAACTCTTTGAGGACGCATTTGCTATGGCGGACCTGGTCATCGGAAAGAACCAACTCGGTTTGCAGGTTATCGATCACCTTCCGGCCGCCCGAGTGGAGAATCCAGTGTTGAATTTGATCTTTCGTGAGGTGAAAAGTATCGAGCAGATTTGTGATGACTTTTTTGGCGAGCTGGCCCGCGATGTTCCGGATATCCTTGGAGAGGATGATTCGCAGCTTCCCGTCCCGTTGCCCGAATCCGACGGAATCGATGAGTGAGGGTTCGAGATATGTCTGGAAACCAGAGATCTTCGGGACCGACCGGTCTTCACTCATCCCGACGACGACAGCCGCGGCGCCGTCTGCACAAATCGCGTTGCCAACAACGGTTTCGAGAGAATCATCGACATAATAACATGCCGAGCAGATCTCCACCGTCAGGAGGAGAGCTTTCCTGTCGGGATAGGCCTTGACAAAATCGAACGCTCGCTGCAACCCCGGCATTGCGCCTGCACATCCCATTCCGAGGAGATCCGCGCGCTGGACATCGCGGCGCATGCCCAGCTCTTTAATCATGAGAGAGGACAAGCCGGGACAAAGATATCCCGTACAGGAAACGGCGATAATGTAGTCGATCTCTGTTTCAGGTATTTTCGCGGCTGAGAGGCAGGACCTGATTGCCGCAGAACCGATTTCCATTGCACCTTCCCGGAAGCGACGGTGCAGTTGGTCACATGATTCCTGGGCGTCGAACGATTCGATGTCGAAATACAGATGCCGGTGATCGATATCCGAGTTCATGAAAATCTGGCGGATGCGCTCGGTGCGGTAGAATTCGGATGCGCGGTGTGCGAGCTCGTAAATCTGCTGCTGGGTGTAGCGCCGCCGTGGATTCGACGACGCGATCGAGAGTATTGCCGGAGAAGAATTCAAGAGTCGGTTTCGTGCTGCCGGGATGAGCTCCGCCTAGGCGGCGAGAGCCTCGCCGACCCCGTGGCGCGTGCTGCCGGGAAGACTGTCCAGAAACTGGCGGAGGTCTTCAATAATCGGCTCGAGGGTCGTATGGGTCATCAGCTTTATTCGAAGCGAAGAGATCCAGGGGAGATTGCGAAGGTATCCGCTGTAATGTTTCCGGAATTCCGTGATGCCTCGCGCCGGGCCCTTGTGCTCGATCGACAGCCGCAGGTGCTCGGTCAGGAGGTCGACGCGCTGGTCAACCGAGGGTTCGGCAAGAAGGTCGCCGGTCGACAGGTAATGCCTGATCTCCCTGAATATCCAGGGATTCTGTATCGCGCCGCGCGCAACCATGATCCCATCGCAACCCGTGGTCTCGAAGACCTGCTTCGCGGCGACCGGTGTATCGATGCCGCCGTTGACCATGATCGGGATCTTCACGGCTTCCTTGGCGCGCGGAATCCAACTGTAATCCGGCTCTCCCTTGTGTCCCTGCTCGCGCGTCCGGCAATGAATAGTGAGCGCCTTCGCACCGGCATCCTCAACGAGTCGAGCGACATCCACGATTTGAATCGTCGTTGCATCCCAGCCCAAACGCGTTTTCACCGTCACCGGCAGATCGACCGCATGGGTCACCGATGATATGATGCTTTTCATTTTCCCAAGGTCCCGCAGCAGCCCCGCACCGGCCCCGTGGCCAACGACGTTTTTCACCCAGCACCCGCAATTGATATCGATGAGATCCGGCTGCAGCTCCTCGGCCATTCGTGCCGCACCCGTCATCGATTCTTCTCCGCCGCCATAAAGCTGAATTCCGAAAGGGCGCTCTTGTTCAAGAAACGTCATTTTTCGTTTGGCTTGCTTGCTCTTGCGAACGAGGCCCTCGGAATTGACGAATTCCGTATATACAATGTCTGCGCCAAGCCGCTTGCAGATAAGCCGAAATGAAATATCGGTTACATCCTCCATCGGGGCGAGCAAAACGGCCTGCGGTATGTTGATCTTGCCGATAATCATGATGCGCTATCATTCAAATTATTGAATTTTCAGGTGGGATGCAACCGGGGGAACAGGGACAAAGTGGCTTCAAGGGGGAAAAACAGAAGCGCGGGAGCTCCTGTGGGATTTCCCGGTCTTCGTTTTTACGATAGCCGATCGCGAAAATTAGTGGCTGATATTGATGGCGATTTTGCCGGCGTCAGTTGATTCTACTTCATGAGCATAATCTTTCTGACGGCGTTGAACTCACCGGCGGTCATCCTGACCATGTACATCCCCGATGGGACATTAAGCCCGTGGCTATCCTTTGAATCCCACTCCATGAGGTGATACCCGGCTTCCTGATCGCCTGTGAGCAAGGTCGTGATCTTTCTCCCCAACACGTCGTACACCGTCACCTCAACAGCCGATGCTCTCGGTATCTCGACGCTGAAGTGTGTCACGGGGTTGAAGGGATTCGGGTAGTTTTGCGACAACGCAAACGCCTT